>JBIIPY010000163.1:0-2969 GCA_044342365.1 Ferruginibacter sp.
TAAGCCCGCAGCAGGCGATAGAGAGAAATAAATTAAAAATATTTCTACAATAAATCAACTAATTACTTCAACGTATCTCACATGCCGTGGGTCGAAGCCCCGACGGCGGCCATAGTACAGTCGTGATTGCACATATCAAACACGTTTACGGTACTGAATAAATAGAGAAGTCTAGACATTACAACATCAAGAAAATCCTTTAATCAAGTAAATCATGGTTCAGACAAAAGCCCGCGGCAAGCGATAGAAATAAATAAGTTTTAAAATTTCTTCCTTCAAATAATCTCTTTCATTCGTATCAAACCTTGGCCATGGGATGAATGACGCCAGCATTGATTGACAAACGGAGGGCATCACCCACATTAAATGACTGTTGAGAGCTGTGTACCTTTATTAATTGCTCACCAACTTTTACATCCAACAGGCTAAATGGTCCCATAAAATGAATGGCTGCTACTTTTCCATCAGCAATAATTCCATCGATACCACCTATCTGTATATTTTCTGGGCGAATCATCCATTGTTCTGTATCAGGAAAAAAGGAACGCAGTGCAGGAAACAGGCTGCTGGAGGCATCCAACAAATTAACATCGCCCAGTAAGGCAGCACAGTAGGCATTCAACGGTTGTTGGTACAACAAACTTGGATCGCCAGATTGTATAAAGTTTCCGTTCTGCATCAGGTGCAATTGATCTGCCCAAGAAAGTAGTTCACTGGCATCGTGTGAAACCATGATGCAGGTTAACGATAAGGAAGCCCCAATTTGTTGAATTACTTTTTGTAATTGTTTCTTGTGAATGGCATCCATATTAGAAAAAGGCTCGTCTAACAACAACAAACTTGGTTGTGCCACCAATATTTTTGCGAGGGCAATGCGTTGTTTCTCGCCGCCCGAGAGCTCATCCGTCCAACGTTGTAAAAAAGATTCAATGTCGCAGATTTTATAAATACTGGCTGCTGCTTCATCCGATAATTGATTAGACATTTCTAACAATTCATGTACATGATAATTGTTGCGCAATTCAAAATGCTGACTCAGGTAGCCTATTTGCGGATGACCTGCAATCAATTTTTCATCAGGTCCTTCTACCCTTTTTTGTTGAAATAGCACCCTCCCTTCATCGGGTTGCAGGAGGCCTGCAATCATCTTGAGCAAACTTGATTTGCCCGAACCCGTTTGGCCAGCAATACCAATTTTTTTACCCTTGGCTACGTCAAAACTAATTTGCTTCACTACATAACCATCACCCATTTGTTTGCTCAACCCTTCAACCTGAAGTACATTCATTTCACGAAAATATTAAATACATGCCTTGTACATAGATAAAGTTTTAATACCCGCTCCTCCTCTTTTGGGCACAATATGTTACCTTCAAAGATCTGACGTTTCATAAATAAAGCTTAAAAAGAATATGATGAAAAGATGTATAGGTTTTTTACTGTTGATGAATGGTTTTGCGGCCATTGGCCAAACAGGCGAACAGATAGCCGGAAACTACATTGTGAAAAAAGAAACACTCTCCATTGAACTTACAGAGAATGGAGCTGCAATATTAGCAGCACTTCCATTAAAATGTATTACACAGGAGTTTCCCAATAAAACCAATCATATATCTAACAGCAAAGAAGATCATGTGCTGAGTCCGGCTGAATTACATCCTGCTTTTTATGGTTGTTTCGATTGGCATTCTTCTGTTCATGGGCACTGGATGCTGGTAAAATTATTGAAGCAGTTCCCAGACCTGCAATCAGCCAGCAAGATAAGAGCTATTTTGAGCAACCATTTTACGGAACCGGCTATTCAGGAGGAAGTAAAATATTTTGATATGCCACTCACCAGTAGTTGGGAACGCACTTACGGTTGGGCTTGGCTCCTGCAATTGGATGCAGAACTCGCCGATTGGGATGATGCAGACGGTAAAGAATGGAAAAAAAATTTAGAACCACTCACGCAAAAAGTAGTGTTGCTATGGCGTAGCTTTTTACCAAAACAAACTTACGCTAACAGAACCGGTGTGCACCCTAATACAGCATTTGGGCTCAGTTTGGCATATGACTATGCTGTTAACAGCAATCAGGAAGTTTTTAGAAAAGAAATTATAGAAGCAGCAATTGGTTTGTTTGGGAAAGATAAAAATGCACCGGCTATTTGGGAGCCCAATGGATCAGATTTTATTTCACCATCCTTGCAAGAAGCAGCGCTGATGCGTAAGGTAATGTCGAAAAAAGATTTTCAAATTTGGTTCAACCAGTTTTTGAGTTTGGATGACATCAAACAGCTCTCCCAATTGCCCGTAGTTTCTGATAGAAAAGATCTGCAAATTGTGCACCTCGATGGATTACATTTCAGCAGAAGCTGGTGCATGAAAAATATTGCTGCAACCTTGCCAGATACAGATCCAAAAAAGAAACTATTACTATCATCGGCGTTCAAACATTTAGAAGCAGGCTTGGCCAATATTGCCACTGGCGAATACAGCGGCGAACATTGGCTGGCAAGTTTTGCGGTGTATGCCTTGATGGCGGAATAACCTTTTTTTACATAGAAGTGTTTGGTAAAGAAACTGGAAGTTTTACAAGACATTTATTTACGCGTTTATCCATTAACTGTGTACATTGCTTATCACCCCATTTATGCGCATCCTCTTCCGGAGGGCCATCGTTTTCCGATGCTCAAGTACGAGCTCATACCAGAACAGTTGATGCACGAAGGCAGTATTCAACCAAATGAATTGTTTGCGCCCAGCCCCTGTGCAGATGAATTTATACTAGCCGCACATACTGCTGATTATCTACAAAAAATTAAGGGGCAAACACTCAGCGCCAGAGAACAGCGGTTGATCGGATTTCCTCAATCGCCCCAACTGAGTATGCGGGAGTTGATGATTACACAGGGCACCATCAATTGCGCATTGTATGCCTTGCAACATGGGGTGGCTTTGTATATTGCAGGAGGCACACACAATGCT
>JBIIPY010000022.1:0-35507 GCA_044342365.1 Ferruginibacter sp.
AGTGAAAAAGAATGGATAACTTAAAGTCGCAGATTGCGACATCAAGTTGGGTAGGAGCCAGATATAGACCCAATGTATTTACTGAACAAGGCGTAGCGATGTTATCCAGTATTTTAAACAGCAAAACAGCGATAGAGGTAAATATCAGGATAATTAGGGTATTTACAAGGATAAGAGAGTATGCACTCACCCACAAAGAAATATTATTGCAGCTTGCCAAATTAGAAAAGGAAGTAAAAGGAAACAGCAAGGACATTGAAAATATTTTTATGGTGCTGAAGGAGTTATTAGAGAAGGAACACAAACCAACTCCCCGAAATAAAATCGGTTTTAAACCATACGAGTAGCATCCCAGAGCCCCACCCACAGGATGGCTAACATTTCCACTCGCTGTGTATCAAGGCGGCCTGTTTGCAACCGGATTTCAGAAAAACGCATTTCCCAAATCAACCATTTTTTCCCGCCCAGATCCTTAATTGATACTGTTCCATCGAACTGGTAAAAAAAGCACTAAATTTATTTTACTAATTCGTACCCGATGTCGCTAGTTGGAGCAGAGCATACAACCTGCCATAGGAAGGTCTGGTTGATCCTATTCAATTATACATTTCCTAACTTTTTTTTATTTATCAAACACAATATTTTTAAAAAAAGTGGTTTATTTTTTTCTTTATTTAACGCATTGTGTATAAATTACACTTTAAATTGTGTTGCGTATGAAAAAATTGCTACTCTCTTTGTTGGGGTTACTATGCATTGTAAATAGCTTCTCTCAACTGCTTAGCTGGAGCCCAGATTTTGCAACAGAAAATACCAACACATTTGAAATTACGGTAGACGCCACCAAGGGTAACCAAGGGTTATTCTTTTACACACCCATCTCTGATGTGTATGTTCATACCGGTGTAATTACCAATTTTAGTACCAGTGCCACCGACTGGAAATATGTAAAGTTCAATCAGAATTTTAATACACCCAATGCCTTGTTGAATGCTACTTATGTAGGTTCAACCCCAGTTGACCGCTGGCGTTTTACCATCAGCGGTGGTATCAGAAATTATTATGGCATTACCAACCCAGCGGAGACCATCCAAAAAATATCGATCCTTTTCCGTAACGGAAATGGCAGCAGGGTACAAAGAAATTCAGATGGGAGCGATATGTATATTCCTATTTACAACAACGACCTCAACGTTCGTTTTACCGCCCCCTTTATTCAACCCACGTTTACCCCTATTCCTGAACCTATCGTGAAAACCATTGGCGAATCAATACCAGTAACGGCCATGGCTAACAGCTTACCTTTTTTAACTACCATGCGGTTGTATTTTAACGGCACCCAGATTCAAATAGCCAATAACGCCGCCAGCATTTCTGCTACTCCTACCATAACGGCATCAGGTTTGCAAACCATTGTGGCGGAAGCTACTGATGGTGTAACCACCAAAAGAGATACCATTAAATTTTTTGTACCAGGCGCAACTCAAATACAAGCGTTGCCTCCTGGGGTGAAAGATGGCATCAATTATGGTGCAGACAATACCTCCGCTACGTTGGTGATGTATGCCCCAGGTAAAACCAGGATAACCGTAATTGGTGATTTGCCCAACAGCGATTGGGAAGAACAGACGCAGTACCAAATGAAACAAACACCAGATGGCAATTATTTCTGGACAACAATTACCGGATTAACACCAGGTACAGAATATGCATTTCAATATTTAGTAGATGGTAATTTGAAAATAGGTGAGGCCTATACTGAAAAAGTATTGGACCCTTGGAACGATCAGTTCATTAGTGCCAGCACTTATCCCAACCTGAAACCGTACCCTGTTGGCAAAACCTCTGGTATTGTTTCTACCTTACAAACAGCAGCTACTACTTATAACTGGCAAACCACCAATTTTACCAGACCCGACAAGCGTAACCTCATTGTTTATGAATTGTTGTTGAGAGATTACTTGGCAGCACACGATTGGAAAAAGTTGACAGATACGCTGAATTACATTAAGAAATTAGGCATCAACACCATTCAATTAATGCCATTCAATGAGTTTGAAGGCAACATCAGTTGGGGTTATAACCCAAGTTATTATTTTGCACCTGATAAATATTACGGACCTAAAAATGAATTGAAAGCATTTGTAGACAGTTGCCACAAACGCGGGATTGCTGTGGTATTGGATATTGCATTGAATCACTCCTTTGGCCAATCGCCCATGGTGCAATTGTATTTTGATAACAACAACAACCGGCCAGCAGCCAATAATCCATGGTTCAATCAGTTTGCAAAACATGGCTTTAACGTGGGTTACGATATGAACCATGAAAGTATGGCCACCCGTTATTTCACCAGCAGGGTAGTAACCCATTGGTTGCAGGAATACAGGCTAGATGGTTTCCGATTCGATTTATCGAAAGGATTTACCCAAACAGAAAGTTGTGATGGAAATGGCAATGGTTGCAATACAAATACTTGGAGCGCATATGATTTGAGCCGCATCAATATTTGGAAAAGATACTATGATACGCTTCAATTAAAATCGCCCGGTTCTTATGCGATCCTGGAACACTTTGCACAAAACAGTGAAGAGATTGAACTGTCAAACTATGGCATGATGCTCTGGGGCAACATGCATTATAATTTTTCTGAAGCTGCACAGGGTTGGATCAGTAATTCCAATTTTGATGGGGCGTTGCACGTTTCAAGGGGATGGTCACAACCACATTTGATCTCTTACTTGGAGAGTCATGACGAGGAAAGATTGATGGTGAACGTGCGCAATACCGGCCGTCAGGTAGGTGGTTATGATACCAGAAACTTTGAAACAGCATTAGATCGTGCTGCGCTAAGTGCCGCCTTCCTCTTAACCATGCCTGGGCCAAAAATGATTTGGCAGTTTGGTGAATTGGGCTACGATTATTCTATCAATTACTGTCAAAATGGAACCATTAATAACAACTGTAGAACCGACCCCAAACCTATTACCTGGGATTATTTGCAAGTGCAAGGCCGCAAAGATTTATACGAGGTATACAAGGCTGTATTGCAATTAAGAAATGACCCTTTGTACGCGGAAGCGTTTACCAATGGGGTTATTAGTCGCGATTTTGGTAGTGCATTTAAGTGGATGACATTGAACAGCAGTACTGGTAAATTAGTGATCGTTGGAAACTTTGATGTGTTTGGTCAGAGTGGTAACGTAACCTTCCCAAGTGCTGGTACTTGGTACGAATACCTGAATGCACCTGCTACTTTTAATGCAACTGGCTTTTCGCAGAACTTCTTTTTGAACCCAGGTGAATTCAAAATTTTTACCAGTACCAATGTTGTGTTGCCTGTTACCCTTGTAAACTTTAATGGAAGAAACAACAACGCTGCAAACCTGCTAAACTGGGAAGTACAGAACGAGGTTGATTTGAGCCATTACGAATTGGAAAGAAGTTTTGATGGTACCGTATTTAATTATGTAGCAAGGATCAATGCAACTGGCAGCAGCACTTACAACTATACTGATAATGATATTAGTAAGTGGCCTGTTTATTTCTATCGATTGAAAAAAGTAGACATTGATGGACGTTTCAGCTTCAGTGGCATCGTCCGTTTGAATGGAAATTTGAAAAACATGACACTTGCCGCAATTCCTAATCCATTTAAAGATGTACTGAAGATTTCGGTGTCCAGTGCTGCAAGAACAAATGCCAATTTGCAAATAACCGATTTAAGTGGAAGGGTATTGTACCAGCTGCCTTTACAGGTGCAGCCGGGCGTAAATGTTTACGAAATTACGGAGGCTGTAAAGTTTGCAGCAGGTACTTATCAACTATTGTTAATTAGTAAAGAGCAAAAAACCAGTCTGCGTGTTCTGAAAGTAAATTAATTTTATTCATTATTAACCCTTTTAAGATGGTAGATCAAGTAACACCTACTGCCCAGAATAAAATTAAGACGTTCAAGACGATACAGTCGGAAGTTCAAAGTATCAACAAGGTTGCTCTATCAGTTGACTGTGTTATTTTTGGATTTGACGAAAACAAGCTAAAGGTTTTGCTGATTAGATCGGATTTAAAAAACTACATGCATAAGTGGTCGTTGCTTGGAGATCTGGTATCGCCGGAAGAAGGTTTAGATGAAGCGGCCAATAGGATTCTAAAACAGCGAACGGGTTTGAGCGATTTGTTTCTAGAGCAGGTTAAAACATTCGGAGAAGTGAACCGACATCCTGCAAGCAGGGTAGTAACGGTGGCTTACTATTCGTTGATTAATGTGCAGCACCATAAGTTGAATATTTTAGACAATGAATTGCACTGGCACGATGTAGATTCAATATCAGATTTGGCATTCGATCACCAGAAAATATTTGCAACCAGTTATTGTCAGTTGCAGAAAAGAGTAAGAGAGCATCCGCTGGGGTTTAGTTTGTTGCCCAATAAGTTTTCGTTGAGGGAACTGCAGAATCTTTATGAGGCTATATTAAACATTAAACTGGATAGAAGAAATTTTAGAAAGAAATTTTTTGCGATGGACTTTCTGGTAGATCTCAACGAAATTGAAAGAGATGTGCCGCATCGGCCCGGTAAATTGTATCGATTCGATTATGTGAAATATGAGAATAGTACAAAAAAGTGGACTGGGATTGCTTTTTAACCCTTAATTGTTGATTATTTAGATATTTTTTAAAAAAAAACTATAACAAAAAAATAATATTCTCAAAAATTCTTTTAATTTGTGTAAAAAATACACATTCTTTTTTAAACCTAACGATTGCTATTATGAGAAAGAAGCTTCAATTCTTGAAATGTCTTTGTGTATTCCTTATTTTATTTTGCGGGGCGAGTGCAGTGTTTGCACAAACCACGGTTACAGGTAAAGTAACGGATGCCAATGGTGCGCCTGTATCGGGTATAACGGTTACGGTTAAAGGCACCACAACAGCTACTCCCACTAATTCGGATGGTAGCTATTCTATTAAAACGGCACCGGGAACCAGCAGGTTGGTTTTCTCAGGAGTTGGATTCACCACCCAGGAAATTGCGATTGGCAGCGGTATCAACTACGATGTAGTGTTACAGGCTTCTGCGGGCGATTTGAATGAAGTGGTGGTAGTTGGTTACTCATCTGCTCGTAAAAAAGATTTGATCGGTGCCACTACAACTGTTTCTAGTAAAGACTTTCAGAAGGGTGTCATTGCCACTCCTGAACAATTGATTTTGGGTAAGGTAGCGGGTGTAAGCATAGTGAACAACGGTGGTGCACCAGGCGCAGGTAGTACCATTCGTATTAGAGGTGGTTCTTCATTGGCAGCGAGCAACGATCCATTGATCATCATTGATGGTGTTCAATTAAGTGGAAGTGGTATAGCAGGGTCTCCCAATGCTTTATCATTGATTAACCCAAATGACATTGAAACTTTTACCGTACTAAAAGATGCGGCGGCTACTGCGATCTACGGATCAAGAGCTACGAATGGTGTGATCATTATCACTACCAAAAAAGGAAAATCAGGTAAACCAACCATTAACTTTAATACCAACGTATCTGTAGGATCTGTTGCAAAGAAAATTGACGTGTTGAGTGCTAGTGAGTTCACAGATTTTGTAAAAGCAAACGGAACACCTTCACAAATTGCTTTGCTTGGAACTGCAACTACAGACTGGCAGGACGAAATTTACCAAAGTGCCCTAGGAACAGACAACAACCTCAGCATTGCTGGTACTTTAGATGGTAAAGTGAAATTGCCTTACAGGGTTTCAGTTGGATATTTTGCTCAGGAAGGTACTTTGAAAACAAGTGAATTAAAGCGTATTTCTGGTGCAGTCAACTTGAGTCCTAGCTTCTTTGAAGATCATTTAAAAGTGAACCTAAATTTAAGGGGCGCCAACAGCCAGAGTCGTTTTGCAGATGAAGGCGCTATTGGATCAGCTGTAAATTTTGATCCTACTAAACCAGTTAGAACTGGGTACTATAGATACGGTGGCTACTGGGAGTGGTTAGATCCAAATTCAACAACTGGTTTAAGAGGTCTTTCTCCTACCAACCCTGTTGGAATTTTGATGGCAAGAAACAACAACAGTGACGTAAACCGCAGCATTGGTAATGTTACTTTAGATTATAAATTCCATTTTTTACCCGAACTGAGAGTCAATGTAAACACTGGTTATGATGTTTCGAAAGGAACAGGGAATGTAATTGTAAACGACAGTTTCAAAGTAGCTTACCAAAGAGGTTTTGATGAATTGGGACGTTTAAAAGGCGGTGAACGCAATTCATACAAACAGCGGATAGAAAATACTTTTTTTGAAACTTACCTTAACTATTCTAAATCACTCAAAAATTTGCAGAGTGTTGTAGATGTTACGGCTGGTTATGGTTACTACAATAACTTATCTATCAACTATAGTTATGCCAATTATTTTTATGATGGTACCAAACAAGTGAATTCTGATCCTCCATTCGCTATTGATAGTCCACAAAACAGATTGATCTCTTATTACGGTCAATTGCAATACCGTTTCAAAGAAAAGTACTTGTTCAATGGTATGGTGAGAACAGATGGTTCTTCTAGATTGAATCCCGATGATAGATGGCTCACTTATTACTCAGCAGGTTTTGCTTGGAGAATCAGTCAGGAAAATTTCCTTAAAAACAGCAATGTTGTGTCTGACTTAAAATTGAGATTGAGTTACGGTATTACTGGTCAGCAAGATGGTATTGGTAACTATTCATACCTAGCCAACTATGGCATCAGTAACCAAACAGCGCAATACCAATTGGGCAATCAGTTTTACAACATGTATCGCCCCATCGCATACAATCCTAAACTTACTTGGGAACAAACTGCCACCACTAACATTGGTCTAGACTATGGATTCTTTAACAACAAGATCAGTGGTAGTATCGATGTTTATAAGAAAGAAACCACAGACCTTTTAAATGTCGTAAATCAATCAGCTGGAACCAATTTTGCTCCTATCATTTTATCAAATGTTGGTAACATGGAGAACAAGGGTATTGAATTTACAATGAACACACAAGTAGTTCGTACTAAAGATTGGTCAGTAGATTTTGGTTACAACGTTACTTACAATAGAAACAGAATTACCAAGTTAACCTTCACTGAAGATCCTAATTATGAAGGGCAGCGTTTTGGTGGTAGATCTGGTGGTACGGGTGGTACAATCCTGATTAACTCAGTAGGATACAACAGGGGTGCATTTTATGTGTACAAACAAGTGTATGATGCAGCTGGAAAACCAATTGATAATTTGTTTGAAGATTTGAACAGAGACGGTGTAATAAACGACAGAGACAAATACAGGTACAAAAGCATCAACCCTGATGTATTTCTAGGATTTAATGGTAATGTTGGGTACAAAAAATGGAACTTTGGTTTTATCGCCAGAGCAGTATTTGGTAACTATGCTTACAACAACGTGGCTTCTGGTACTGGTGCAGAGAGAAATATCTTGAATCCTATTGGCTTCCTCAGCAATGGTTCTGCCAATGTGTTGGAAACAGGATTTAGTGGTGATGGGGATAGGTATTTTGATTCTGATTATTATGTACAAAATGCCTCTTTCTTCCGCATGGATAATATCAATGTAGGGTACGATTTTGGCAGGGTATTTAAAGACAAAGCTAGAATGCGTTTTAATTTCAACGTACAAAATGCATTTGTGATCACAAAATACAATGGTGCAGATCCGGAAGTAAATGGTGGTATTGATAATAATTTTTACCCACGACCAAGAACTTTTGTTGCTGGATTAAACCTTGACTTCTAATTTTTGTTATAAAATTTATAAAACTTGTTATATGAAATACAAATTTTTTAAAACATCGGCATTGATCCTCAGCTTGGGCGTTTTAGTAGGTTCATGTTCAAAGAAGTTGGATCTAGAGCCGACCAACGAAGTTACATCAGAAGTGGTGTACAGTACGCCATTGGGCTACAAACAATCATTGGCTAAAATTTACGGAACCATGGCATTAACGGGTAATGCCGGTGGTGCTGGTCAGCCAGACGTATTTTTCCCTGGATCTGATGAAGGGCAGAACTCCGATTTTTACCGCACATTTTGGAAAGCACAAGAGCTTACCACAGATGAAGCGGTGATTGCTTGGGGTGACCCTGGCGTTCCAGATTTTCACAACATGAGCTGGTCACCTTCTAATTTGTTTTTGCACGGGGTTTATTACAAGGCCTTGTATCAAATTACGTTGATCAACGAATTTTTACGTCAATCAACCGACGAAAAACTTGCTGACAGAGGCATAACTGGTGCAAGTGCAGATGAAATCCGCAAATACAAACCCGAAGTTCGTTTCTTAAGAGCATTTCAGTACTGGGTATTGATGGATTTATTTGGTAAACCACCATTTGTTGACGAAGCAAGTTTGATTGGTGGTGCCAACCCTCCTCAAATTGAAAGAGCCGATCTATACAATTATGTAGTAAATGAACTTACTCAAATTGAACCTTTGATGCCTGTTGCCCGGTCAAATGAATACGGCCGTGCAGACCAAGCCGCTGTTTGGAGTTTGCTGGCAAGGGTTTACTTAAATGCAGGTGTTTACACCAATGGCGTACAAAATAAATTCACAGACGCTGCAACCTATGCTAAAAAAGTTATTGATGGAGGTTATTCCTTGGTTCCAAATTACCAGCACTTAATGCGTGCAGACAATCACATCGCTAACAATGAGTTTATTTGGACCATCAATTACGATGGTGCGAAAACGCAAGGTTATGGTGGTACTACATTCTTAGTACATGCTTCTATTGGTGGTAACATGAATGCTGCTGATTTTGGTGTAAATTTTGGATGGGGTGGTTTAAGAACCACGAGTGCATTTGTAAATAAGTTTGCAGATCCAAGTGGAAATACCGACAAAAGAGCACAGTTCTTCACCAACGGCCAAACTCTAGACATTCAAAGTATACCAACTTTTAGCAATGGTTTTGCTGTAACCAAGTTTAAAAATTTAACCAAAACTGGTGGTGCTGGCAGCGACCTCACTTTCGCTGATGTTGATATTCCTCTTTTCAGATTGCCAGAAATGTACCTTATTTACACAGAAGCTGTGCTTCGTGGTGGAGTAGGTGACATCAACCTTGCAAGAACTTACATCAACAATTTAAGACAAAGAGCTTACGGTAACACATCTGGTAATGTGGCTGTAATAGACATCACTTTAGATTTTGTGTTGGATGAAAGATCAAGAGAACTGTATTGGGAAGGTCATCGCAGAACAGATTTGATTCGTTACAATCGTTTTGTGGAAGCTACATATTTGTGGCCATGGAAAGGCGGTGTTGCTTCTGGCACAGCCGTTTCTTCTCACAGAAAAATATTCCCTATACCATCTGCGGATATCAATGCTAACAGAAACTTGTTGCAGAATCCACAGTATTAATCAATAAACAGAAAAAACACAAATATGAAAAATATACTTAAATCATTTTTATTCCTCATTGTTGCAGCTGGATTTTTCTCCTGCGAAAAGGATGAAAACCAAGTAGTGTTTGAAGGTGGTACAACCCCTTCCTTGTCTGCATCAGCAACAACCATCCCACTGAGTTTTAACAACAGGGATTTACCAGCCATTACTTTTAACTGGTCTAATCCAAATTACAAATTCAGTACTGGCCTAAGTTCTCAAAATGTTTCTTATTTGATGGAAATTGATACTGTGGGTTCAAACTTCTCGAATCCTAACAAACAGTCTATTACCATTGCAAACGACTTAACCAGAACTTTTACTCAAAATGAGTTCAATAACTTTTTAACCAATCAACTACAGCTTCCAACCGGCGTTGCTAAACAAGTAGAAATTAGAATTACTTCTTCACTGGGCAATAATGTAGGTGCGTTGGTTTCAAATGTGTTGCGTTTTACTGTAACGCCTTTTTCTACTCCACCACTTGTAAATCCGCCCTCTACAAACAAGTTATTCATCACTGGTAGTGCTACACCCGCCAGCTGGCAGTGTGGTTGTGGTGAAGCAGAATTAGCCAGTCAGCGATTTACGCAGGTTTCACCTACTATTTACACAATTACCATTAATCTTACAGCTGGAGGTTCTTACTTACTATTGCCACAATATGGTAGCTGGTCTGCTAAATTTGGTGGAACAGGCGGTAACAATTCCAACAATGTAAACGGTGGTGACTTCCGTGAAAATGGTTCCGATTTATTGGCGCCACCTGTGGGAGGTTTACACAGAATTGATGTGGATTTCCAAAGAGGTAAATTCACTGTAACCAAATTGTAATTCATTTCAGTTACTGATAAAGTATAAAATTAAAGCATTATGAAAAAAATATTTAACATTCTAACCCTCGTTGCAGCACTGACGGTGTTTGCTTCTTGCGATAAAGTAGAAGATTTGCCTTTTTACGAAGAAGGTTCAAACTCTGTGCTTTCAGCATCTGCAACTACCATAGCGCCTGCTCCTGCAGACTCTAACAATGTGGTGTTAACGTTCAACTGGACTTTTCCTAACCATAGCACAGATTCTGCCAATCACAAATATGTATTGGAAATAGATTCTGTTGGAAAGAATTTTGCAAATCCATTGCGCACCAGCGTGTTGGCAAGCTTGTCAACTACATTTACTGCAAAACAACTCAACAACTTTTTGTTGAGTAAGTCTTATGCATTTAATGTGCCAGTGAGCATGCAAGCAAGATTGATTTCTTCTTTCGCAAACAACAATGATCAGAAAATCTCAAATGTTGTTCCATTGCAAATGACACCTTATAAAGTTCCTCCAAAAGTTGGTTTGCCAGCTGGCAATCGTTTGTGGGCGAATGGTGGCGCACTGCCATGGAGTTGGACGGGCGCTCCTCCATCACCACAATCTGAATTGGCTAGATTAGACAACGAAACATGGGGTGGTGTATTTAGTTTAAATGCCAACGACCAGTTTTTGATCCTGAGTCAAAACGGTGGTACCAATCCTTACGACAAAAAATATGCAGTTGCCAATAACAATTTGCCTACTATCACACAAGGCGGAAGCTTTGGTTTTTATCCTCCAGGAACAGGGGGTGATAATTTCAAATCACCAAGTAGCGCAGGTTGGTACAAGTTTATCATGAACTTTCAAGCCGGAACATTTACCATCTCTACTTTTGGCACCAACGCTTTGCCACAGGACTTGTTCATTACAGGTGATGCAACAGCAAGCAGTTGGGTAAACAACCCACCTGCATCACAAAAATTTGCTAGATTAAACAGCTCTGAGTATGAATTGACCATCGCATTCCAGCCTGGAAAATTTTATAAATTCTTGTCTTCAAGCGGTAACTGGCAACCACAGTTTGGTGGTAACAATGCTTCAGGTGGTGCTTTAGGAGCCAATTATGGCGGTGGATCTGATCCAGACGCAATACCTACACCTGCTGTTGCTGGTAACTACAAAATTGTAGTTAACTTCTTAACAGGAAGGTATAGTGTTGTAAAATTATAATTTTCAACAATCAATTTTTTATAAAGAGGCTATCCATACATTTGGTAGCCTCTTTTTTTATTTCATTTTTGTGGACGTTGGTGCGTAGAAATATCCAGCTCTACATGGAATGAGTGTAATACCAATGTGATATATATAATGTGCCAATATTTTATAAATCTTATCCCGAATGCTTTCAGGAGTAAATGCCGATGGTATCAAACAAATAGTACAATGAGGTGATAGCCGATATTGCACTATATTGTTTGTGCAATCGGTATTAGAATCAATAATAGATTGGAAATCCCCAAATTCAAACAATAAAAATTAGATCATGGACAACAACCGCAGATCATTTTTACAAAAAGCGGCCATCCTTACAGGTGCCTTTTCTTTGAATAATTTATTTAATGAAACCCATGCAGCAGACTGGAAAAAAATGCTCAACAACAAAGCAATGTTTACTCCCGAAGCGTTGGCAAGCGATGAAGATTACTGGAGTTACATACAACAGGCCTACACGGTAAACCCCAATATCATCAACCTCAACAATGGCGGGGTGAGTCCGGCGCCCATCACCGTGCAACAGGCATTGCAACGTTACAACCAGCTGGCCAATGAAGGACCTTCCTATTATATGTGGCGTATTTTAGACCAAGGAAGGGAACCGCTGCGGGCAAAATTGGCAGAACTTGCCGGTTGTGACCCCAATGAAGTTGCCATCAACCGCAATGCCACCGAAGCACTCAATACCGTGATTTATGGTTTGCGATTGCAAAAAGGAGATGAGGTTATAGGTACCAAACAAGATTATCCCAACATGATTCAAGCATGGAAACAACGGGCGCTTCGCGAAGGGATCGTTTACAAACAAATCAGTTTCGATTTTCCTATAGAAGACAATGATGCAATTGTAGCGGCTTTTGAAAGGGCCATTACACCAGCCACCAAGGTTTTACACATCACCCATGTGATAAATTGGGTTGGGCAAATCATGCCAGTGCAGCAGCTTACGGCCATGGCTAAACGCCGGGGCATACAAACCATTGTAGATGGTGCCCACTCATTTGGATTGTTGGATTTCAACATTCCAGATTTGGGATGCGATTATTTTGGAACCAGTTTGCACAAATTTTTGAGTGCACCGGTTGGAAGCGGTATGTTGTGGGTGAAAAAAGAACGCATCGCTTCTTTGTGGCCAATGATGTGCAACGACAAACCCGAATCTGATGATATTCGAAAATTTGAAACCCTTGGCACCCGCAGCTTTCCTATAGAACAGGCAATAGGGGAAGCCATCAATTTTCACAATGCTATTGGTCCTGAACGCAAACAAGCCAGAATGCATTATTTAAAAAATTATTGGGCATCCGCAGTGCAAAAAATACCCGGCGTGCAAATACATACATCCTTAAATCCTGCATTCTCCTGTGCCATTGCGGGGGTGAGCGTAGCAGGAAAAACGATTGCACAACTCGATAGTGAATTGTTCAATACATATAAAATTCATACAGTGGGCATTGTGTGGGAAAACATTAGTTGTGTACGCATCACCCCTCATGTGTACACGAAAACGAAAGACTTAGATAAATTAATTTCAGCTTTAACAGCCATCGCATCAAACAAATAAGCGCATGAATATTAATTGGGGAATCATTGGATGCGGCGATGTAACAGAAATAAAAAGTGGACCTGCCTTTTATAAAGTTGCAGGATCAAGCTTGTATGCTGTTATGAGAAGAGATGCCACAAAAGCGGCGGATTATGCGGCCCGTCACCACGTACCTGTTTTTTATACCGATGCTTTGCAACTCATACAGGACGTAAATGTACAAGCCATTTATATTGCCACACCTCCCAATTTACACGAACAATACGCCTTGGCAGCCATTGATGCGGGTAAACCGGTGTATGTAGAAAAGCCGATGACACTCAATGCTGATTCCGCAAAAAAGATAACTGCATATGCAAGCCAAAAAGGGGTGAAACTGGTAGTAGCACATTATCGAAATGCACAACCCATTTTTTTGAAAGTAAAACAACTGCTCGCAGATAATACCATTGGAGAAGTGCATACGGCACAAATTGATTACAGCAGAAAGGCGCCCACTGCAACTGAATTGCAACATCCTTCTATGGCCTGGCGCCTCGATCCCAAACAATCGGGTGGTGGTTTGTTTCACGATTTAGCACCCCATCAGTTGGGATTGATGCAATTCTTTTTTGGAGATTCACTTCACTGCAAAGGTTTTTCATCCAATCACAACAAGGCTATCCGTGCAGATGACTTGGTAACAGGAATGGCTTTGTTCAACCACAATATTCACTTCTTCGGAAATTGGGACTTTAATGCAGCACCTCATCTGGAAAAAGATGTTTGCTTTATTCGTGGAACCAAGGGAAGTATCGAATTTTCTGTTTTTAACAATACACAAATCAGGCTTTCCATCCATAACAAAGCAGTAGAAGAAATTGATTTTGACCCTTTGCCACACGTGCAACAACCAATGATAGAAAGGGTTGTGCAGTATTTTAAGGGCAATGGCGAAAATCCATGTTCACCTGAATCTGCAGTATCGGTGATGCAAATGATGGACTCTTTTGTTACGAAAGAAAATAATTCGGTCGATTAACTTCATTTAAGTAGCTATTTATTCATAAATATTGAGGTAATTCGCAGTATGGACATTAGTTTGAATAAATACATCAGCGATAGCGGTTTTTGCAGCAGGCGAGAAGCGGATCGCTACATAGAAGAATGCAGGGTCACCATTAATGATAAAGATGCCAGCAAAGGCAACAGGGTGAAGGAGGGTGATGTGGTGAAGATAGATGGCGAACCCATTCGCAAGAAAAAACAAACCGTTTATTTGTTGCTCAATAAACCCAAAGGGGTTACCTGCACCACAGATACCAAAGACAAAACCAATATCATCGATTTTGTGAATTACAAAACCCGGATATTTCCCATTGGTCGTTTAGATAAATTATCGGAAGGTCTCATCTTTTTAACCAACGACGGCGATATCGTGAATAAAATTTTAAGGGCCGGCAATGGTCACGAAAAAGAATACATCGTAACTGTAGATCAACCCATCAACGCAGATTTTATTACGAAAATGCGGAATGGGGTGAAAATACCGGGCGCTATTACCAACAGGTGTTTTGTGAAACAGGAGGGCGACAATCGTTTTCGCATTATACTTACTCAAGGTTTGAATAGGCAGATCAGGCGAATGTGTGAGGCACTGGGTTTCAGGGTTACTTCACTTAAAAGAATTCGGATCATGAACATCCCTGTTAGTGGATTGGCTCCAGGCAAGTGGCGTTATTTTACCGATGCCGAAATTGGTGCCGTAAATGAGATGCTGAAGAATAGCAGTAAAACAGCAGATGGAGAAGGAATGGGAGAATAATGAATAAAGGCAAATAAGTTTGAGGAGGTTTAACAACCATTTCTCTGGCTTTTGCTCATACTTTTTGCGAATGCTATTGGTAATAATATTGCTAGAAATAAAAAGCGATTTCAGATTTCATGAATATCATTCATAAGCCAGCAATATTGTTGTTTCATCAACTCAACCCTTTAACATGAAAAATGATCAGGTAAAAAAAATGATGTCGGAAGAAGGCCAGCATCTACAAAAATTGCAAACCATTGTGAAGGATACCATCGCAGCGGAAGAGTTGATCATCCAAAATTTGTTGCATCCGCCAGAGGAGCAATTAAGCGTTGGCCAAAAAATATCTGATAAAGTGGCTAGATTTGGTGGCAGCTGGTCTTTCATTATTTTATTCATGAGTTTTTTGGGGTTGTGGATCATTTTTAATGTGCTGGCACTAGGCGTTTGGAAATTTGATCCTTATCCATTTATACTCATGAACCTTATCCTCTCTTCAATTGCTGCTTTGCAGGCACCCATTATTATGATGAGTCAGAATCGCCAGGAAGAAAAAGACAGGCAACAAAATGAAAACGATTACCTTATTAATTTAAAAGCGGAAATGCAGATCAGAAGTTTGCACCAAAAAATAGATTTACTGGAACAGGAGCAAATTAAGACACTCTTTGATTCTCAAGCCAAGCAGTTAGAAATGTTGAGCCAGATAAATGCGAAATTGAACAAGTTGATTACTAAAGAAAGTTAGTTAATAACACCAAATATCAACTTTAGGTGAAACCTACTTTAGCTTATCGATTTATTATACATTTGCCCATCACACAGGTTTCGATAAAATGGGTTAGGCTGGTAACGGTGTACACCTTGATGAAATTTATATAGTAATACCAATGTGATTTATATAATATGCCAATATTTTATAAATCTTACAGTGGTAAATGCCGATGGTATCAAACAAATAGTACAATGAGGCGATAGCCGATATTGGACTATATTGTTTGTCCAATCGGTATAAAAAGCATTTTTAATTATCACCTTTTTTCAGAGGAAGCCTACAGGGTTCTAATCACTACCCTTTTGGCGTTACATTGTAAATGGGTTAATATCAAATTTGATAATGGGATTCGTAAATAAAATTTTGTACAGCACGCTGAGCCAGCGCAACTATTTAAAAGTCTTAAATAGTTCTTTTCTTTTTTTGTACAAAAGCGGATTGCTCAAAAACAACCCCAAGTATAAGTATCATTACTTCGCCAAAAACATGGTACGCAAGGGCGATACGGTGATTGATTTGGGAGCCAATCTTGGCTATTATTCCAACTTATTTCAAGACTGGGTGGGCAGCACTGGAAAATTGTATGCTATTGAGCCAGTAATACCTTTTAACGAAATACTGCAATGGCGGTTGGCCAATAAAAAGCACGTAACTATTTTTCCATATGCCTTAGGCACAGAAGAAAAAAACATCACCTTGGTAATTCCCAAAAACCTCAGCTACCTCAGTACGGGTTTGCCCAATGTGTATGATAGTAATACCCATGGCGATTTAGAGGAATATGGTTTTAAATTTGATGCCAAGATGAAAAAGGGTAGTGAGTTGTTCAAAGACTTGGATCGACTCGATTTTTTGAAATGTGATATTGAAGGGTACGAAGAATTTGTTTTCCCTGAAATGAAACCAGTATTCGAAAAACACCAACCCATTATACAGGTAGAAACCTGGGGCACCCATAAAAAAGTGGTAGAAGATTTTTTATTCAGCCTAGGTTACCAACAATACCACCTTCAGCAAAACAAACTACAACCCACCACAGCAGGCCATGATCCCAGCATTGTAGATTTTATTTTTGTGCATCCGAACAATATCAATGCTATGGATAGAATAAGGATGTTAGGGTAAAATAAATATTGAAGGTCTTCATTGCAATTCTAAATTAAGTATATTATATAAAAATGGTATCAAACAAATAGTACCATGAGGCGATATCGATATTGGACTATATTGTTTGTCCAATCGGTATTACTGTTCAATATCTTTTAGTTGAAGCGGGGGTCCCACTACCAACATATCATGGTCAGCAAAAATGGTAGCACCATGTTCAGGGGTGGGCGGAGCAGTAAGACTGCCGATGGTTCTAAAAAAATCTTCCATTTTACCAGATGGTTGAAAGAGAAAAAATAGTTTGCCCGCTTCAGAAATTTGTAAAAATGTATGCGGTATCCCTCTTGGTAAAAAGATGGTGTCACCCGCTTTGAGTACATGCTTATCATCACCCACTTTGAAAAGGTAATCGCCTTCAACAACAAAAAATATTTCGTCCTGATGTGGATGCATGTGCAATGGAGGGCCAGTTTTTTCTATTCCTACGTATTCAAATATAGACAGATCGCCGTTGGTATCTTTTTCGGAAATTTTTATATCGTTGCTGTTTTTTCCTCCGACGAGGGTTTTTTCAGCAAACCTGCTTTCACCCGATTTTACAACGAATCCTTTTTTAGAACGATCTGGCTTTCCAGGCTTAAATGGGGTAGCCAATAAAAGAGCGGGCATGGCAGTGATGGCAGTTAATAGAAAATTTTTTCTTTTCATATTGAAGTTTTTAAAGTGTCCTACAAATGTCCATTAAATGAAAAGTAGGTTACTGGTAAAAAAACGACATTTAAAAAGTATCGGCTTCGCCGAAATTTCGTTCAGGAGAAGCACTGTCAAGTAAATGAAATTGAGGAGGAGATTGGTTGGTAAACGCTTTGTAGTCTTTCGATAAATGCTGGTAATCGTGGTATCCACAATGGATAGCAATGCTGAGCCAATCTAATTGAGGATATTTATTTTTCATTCTAAAAGCATTTTCAAACCGCACTATTTTTGCAAAATATCGGGGGCTGATGCCCATACGTTCTATAAACTTTCTTTCGTATTGCCGGGTGCTTAAGCAGGATTCTTTTGCCAGCCACTCAATGCTTAATTTTTTATCAGTCCTTAGCAACAAGTTACTTATATCATCTAATAGTTCATGTGGTTTGTGGTTTCGATTGACTTGTTTCCATAAAAAAGATTCTACCACAACAACCATTTCTTTGAAACTATTGGCTTCATTTAGTTTGTCATTCACTTCCTTAATCTCTTTTGAAAAAACGGTTTCAGCATCTATGTAGGCATTGGTGAGATCTTGAGCTGGCATTCCGGTGAGTCGGTATAAAGCACCCGGACTAAACACCACTTGAAACAACAAAAAATCGCTGCCTACATATCTATTGGTAACTTCACATTGCTGACCAATTAAAGCCACTTTAATGTTATTAATAGAACTGCCATTGATTGGATTATCAACGCGTTCTCTGTCTCGAGGATAAAAACTTAAACATTGCTCAGGTCTTGGAGGATAAGGCTTGAAAGGAATTTGGGTGCTGCTGTCGAAAACAAAATGCACAACTCTGTACACCCGAACATATTCAGCTAAATGAACACTGGGCGAAAATTCAGATAGTACCATGTCGAAGATTTTATTCAGACAATACGCAAATTATTTGGTGCTTTTCTCAGTTATCAATAGTTGATATCCAAAGCGAATCTAATGCATTCACAATATATAACATGTATATGGTAGTTATTGAAAATGGGCTAGTTTGTTGAGAATGACTTCGCATTCAAATTTAGGCCACGATCATCCTAAAAGTTAAGTTGATCCTTGGTTTGCTCACCAGTTTGGTAGGAGGCAGCCGGTGTAACCAATTGGTTTGAGTGGCGCCTTTCATAACCAACAAACTCCCGTGTTCCAGTATCAATGATACCGTTTCTTTGCTCTCTTTATGCTTAAAGGAAAACTTTCTTTCAGCTCCAAAACTCATTGAGCCGATGGCGCCATTTTTTTTCAAAGCTTTTTCTGCATCACTGTGCCATGCCATACCTTCATCGCCATTGTGGTATAAATTGAGTAAGCAGGAGTTAAAATGTTCGCCGGTTTTTTCTTCGATGATGGTTTTCAACGACAGTAATTCTGGCGTCCACGGCAATGCTAGTTTGGTGGTATTGGAATAAGTGTAATCAAATGCAGCATCGCCGTACCAAGCCACTTTTCGTTTGGTGATGATCAATTTTCCATACATGATGGCTTGGTCATTTTTCCATTCAATATTTTGCATCAATTTTTCATAATACGCATTGGCTGCTGCAGTTGTAAACAATCTACCAAAGTACTGAACGATTCCGTCTTTGGGCAAAAGGTTTCGGGAAACGTCGGGTGTTTGATTGAATAAGTCCATCGTTATAAAGCATTGGATAAAGCGCTGAAGCAAGTTCAGACTTTTTTAAAGAAATCGTTTTAATTTATTCCCACCTTAATACTTCTTCTTTCCAACAAATAATTGTCCTTCCAGCTATCTTGCAGTTTTCCCACTTTTTCTCTGTAGCCTATCATTCTAAATCCAAGGGATTCATGCAATTTTACACTGGCAACATTTTCCGTAAATATTCCTGCTTGTAATGTCCAGATATTGTTTGTTTCACTGCTCTCTATTAGTTGCTGCAAAAGGATACTGCCGATTCCTTGCCCTTTAAACCCTTCAGCTACATAAATACTTACTTCAGCAACACCACGGTAAATGAATCTTGTAGATACAGGACTCAATGCTGCCCAACCTATTATTTGGTTTTGTTGTTTGGCAACAAATCTTGAAAAAGGCAAATGACTTTTGTCCCAATTTTCCCAAGTGGGTGTGACGGTTTCAAAAGTGGCAATACCAGTTTTGATGCCGCTCTCATAAATAATTTTTACCTCTTCCCAATGTTCGAGTAGGAAGGTTTCAATAGTGATAGATGTAAGCATTTGATATTGAATTACTCTTTTAATACTGTGATGATCACTTCAAAATTAACAGCTGTCTGTATCCAGTTTTTGGCAGAAAAAAAATTGTTGGATAAAAATTCATCCAATAAAGCGCGTTCTTACACCCCAACTTTTTAAAATAAAGTGCGCAAACAACAATCATAAATAGTAGATAAATATATATTTTTTACATGGACAAGAAAAAATGAATTTTTTAAATCAATATCAAAATGTTGATCTTGAAATATCGCGGTTATAAATCTCATAACCAACTTTATCTAGTTCAAGTTTAAACACAAAAGAGGACTCCCTTTGGAATCCTCTTTTTATATCGGTTAAGAAAAAGATTATTAATTTCCTCTCATCATCATTCTTTGTCCACCCTGTCCACTTCGCATCATGTTTCTCATTTCGCTCATGGGTTTCACGTCAAAATCTTTTGGAATGTTAAATTCTTTTTCTGCCACTTCTTTGTCTATTTCCAATTTGGTTACTTCAATAATCATGGTTCTGCTTCTGCGCATCTTTGTTTCAAAGCGCATCACAAATCCATCAATTTGTTCCAAACCTGCCATTGGATTGGTGTTTGGTGAACCCATGCTCATGATACTCGTCATGCCACCACCAGTACTAACCACATTATTTATTTTCACATCTGGAGTAAACCATGCAATTGAAGTGTCTTTGATACCCAAAATACGCGTAGTAATTACATATGCTTTTTTGCAAGTGTATCCAGCAATTTTTTTGGTTTCATCTGTAACACTAATATTTACTTTTGGAGGTTCTGCTGGTCTGGGCATTTTTTTGGCGGTATCATTGGCGGCACTGGCACGCATCATACTGTCCATACTTTTTCTGCCTGCTTCCATTTCTTCATCGGTTGCATAAAAACCCTGTTTGTTACCCATAATTTCGAAAAGGGTAGTAGTGAGTTTTTTCTGATTGTCGCGTATGCTGGTGGTTCTGCCCATTTCAGATTTACTCACAGATTTAACCAAGTCATTTTTTACATGCGTTACTGTTTTGGTTTCTCCATCGCCCGAAAACATACGAGCCATGCCCCCGCCGCCACCCTGGCCTTGGAATTGTGCATTCGATACGTCTTCTTCTTCTGGTGCAATAATGTTGGTAGTGGTGTTAATGATTGCCTGATTCACCAATTTAGGCTGCGCCATGGCCGAAGAACCGCTGATAATGGCTGCGAAAAATAAAAGTTGTTTCATTTGTTGGTTGTAATTTTTTTCAAAAATAACGGCTTTATACGAAACTGTACGTATTGGAGGGTTATTGTATTTTATTTAACAGCAGATTTAGCCTTTTTGTGCTGAAAGGCGGTGCCATACCAAATGATTTCATCAATAAACGTGGCCGCCCTTTTATTGATTTTTTCTGTGTCGTAAGCCAAACCATTTTCATCAATAGTTTGTTCTACGGTCGGTACTGGAAACATCGCTGGTACAGTACATGCGCCAATCTTCCACATCACATATTGTATAGATGTAATTACATTCATACCAGCAAATGGGCCGGCACTCGCCGTAGCAAATGCTACAGGTTTCCGCTTCCATTCTTTTAAAAAAACGTCGATCATATTTTTCAAAGAAGCTGGATAACCTCCATTGTATTCTGGGGTTACCATAATAACACTGTCTGCTGATTCGATGGCATCGGCAAGCCTGATGAGCGTTTCGGGCGGACTAGGCAAATTACTAAAGCGCTCGTGAAAGAGGGGTAAGTTGTACTCGTGTAAATCTACAATGGTGGCAGTAGCATCGTTTCTGCTATTTATTTGATGCATTAAATACAAGGCTACTCGATCGCTTTTTCGTCCTGTGCGTATACTGGATGAAATGATCAAAATCTGTTGCATATGGTTGGTTTAATAATTAAAAAAAAGCCAGTCCTGTATTTTGAACCGGCTACATCAAAAACAAATATCATGCACGAATCTAATTATGCACTTCTTTTAAGTTGAATTTCTGCACTGATGCTAACATCATCACCCAACAAAAGAGCTCCTGCTTCGATGGCGGTATTCCACTGCAAACCAAAATCTTTTCTGTTGATACTACCATGAATACTGAATCCTGCCTTTTCATTTCCCCATGGGTCTTTTACAATTCCTCCAAATTCAACAGCTAATTTTATTTTTTTACTGATGCCTTTGATCGTGATATCACCCCACAAAGAATAGCTTCCGTCGCCATCTACGTTTTCATAACTGTTAGCCACAAACGAAATCTGAGGAAAATTATCTACATCAAAAAAATCACCACTCACCAGGTGTTTGTCTCTATCGGCATTGTTGGTTGTAATAGAACCTGTATTGATCCAACAGTCGACTTCAGCTGTGGTAAAATCATCATTAGTAGTGTAAATACTGGTATCAAATTCCTGAAAGCCACCTCTTACATAGGTGATCATCAAATGTTTCACCTTAAACGAAATATCACTGTGTGTGGGATCAATCACCCATTTTTGGTTGGTATTGCTCATATTTGTTTAAATATTTATGTTTGAAGCTAATCCTTTTATGGTTAATAATGCGACCCTCCATTGAAATTTGATGAAAGGATCACAAAAATGTCCTAAACCAGCTGTTTTTGTGTAAAAGCTGTGAATAACTCTGAATTTTCTGGGCAAAACCCAGGGCTGTAAATAGCTGGTATTCAACTATATTTACCGCCCGAAAATTGTTTTTTATCGGTAATGAACCACCAAAACTGCAATCTCCTTCTTATCTACTTTTTAAGCACAGTAGCGATAGATGAATTGTTTTGTGTAGGTTTGTTGCCTTACTTAAAATTTAGAAAACCGTGCGTTTAAAGAGTTTAGAAATCAAAGGATTTAAAAGTTTTGCCGATAAAACCGTACTCAATTTTGATGAAGGCATCACTGGTGTTATTGGCCCCAATGGTTGTGGTAAGAGCAACATTATTGACAGCATTCGCTGGGTGATTGGGGAGCATAAGATCAGCAACCTGCGGAGTGAAAATCTGGAGAGTCTTGTTTTCAACGGAAGCAAAAGCCGAAGCGCCAGCGGATTGGCAGAAGTAAGCCTTACTTTCGAAAATACCAAAAACCTATTACCCACCGAGTTCAACACGGTTACGGTTACCCGAAAATATTACAAGAGTGGTGAAAGTGAATATCGACTCAACGATGTGGCCTGTCGCTTAAAAGACATTCATAATTTATTTATGGATACCGGAATAAGCACCGACAGTTATGCTATTATTGAACTGGGTATGGTAGATGACATCATCAAAGACAAAGAGAACAGTAGGCGTAAAATGTTGGAACAGGCTGCGGGGATCACCATTTACAAAACACGTAAAAAAGAAGCCAAACTAAAACTGGATGCTACAGAACAGGATCTGGCACGTATAGAAGATCTATTATTTGAGATCAACAACCAGCTGAAGAGTTTGGAAAGCCAGGCCAAAAAAGCAGAGAAATATTACGAGATCAAAAAAGAATACAAAGAAGTAAGCATTGAATTGGCCAAAGCCGCTTTGGAAGGATTCAACATTACTTACCGCGATCTCAACGAACAACAGCAACAAGAAGTTGACAAACGTTTAGAACTAGAAGCCGCCATTGCCACTGAAGAAGCTGGTTTGGAAAGTGAAAAATTGGCTTTTGTAGAAAAAGAGAAAGCCCTGCAACAAATGCAGCACGCTTACAACGATATGTTGGATAAAGTGCGCAACAAAGAAAATGAAAAGAACCTTGGCAGCCAGCGTTTACAGCACCTCAAAGAACGCAAAGCCAACTTGGATGAATTTTTATTAAAATCTGAAGGGCAGTTAAAAGGGTTAGAAGAAAGCATCTCATTTACCGGCACACATATTCAGGAAGAGTTGGTGAAGCTGGAGGAACTGGAAGATAAATTAGAAGATCTGAAAGAGGCGGTAGAAGACAAACGCCGAATTTTTGATGACCAACGCAGCAGCATTGATAACCTTCGCAGAGAAAACCAGGCCATTCAACGCAATCAGTTTGATGCAGAAAAAAAGGTAGCCATTGCAGATACGTCTATACAGAATCTACAAAGAACCATCGCACAAATTCAGGAAGAAAAAGCGCAACGCCAGGCACAATTACAACAACTGGAAATAGAGAAAAAAGAAAAAGAAGCCGATTTAGAAGAAAAGAAAAAAGACCTGCAACAACTGCAGGACCACCACGAGTTTACCAAAGAACAGATTCTGCAAACACAGAATAGGATGGAAGGTTTGCGCAATAGCTTGGCTGAGGAAAGCCGCAAATTAGATTCAAAGAAAAATGAACAAGACCTCTTAAAGAGTCTGGTAGATTCGATGGAAGGTTATCCAGAAAGTGTAAAATTCTTACACAATAATGAAGGGTGGAACCACACTGCACCTTTATTGTCAGACATTATTTATGTAAAAGAACAATACCGTGCTGCTGTAGAAAACGTGTTGGAACCATACCTGAATTATTATGTAGTAAACAACCTGCAGGAAGGTTTACAAGCAGTACATTTATTAGACGATCATAAAAAAGGGAAAGCCAACTTTTTTCTGCTCGATAAATTTGATGGGGCAGCTGCCCAGCATCAACCAGAAGGTACCATTGCAGCTTTAGATGTGGTGGAGATCGACGGTCAATATGCAAAGCTGGCGTCTCACTTATTGGGCAATGTTTTTATTGCTGAAACCGAAGAAGCCATGCACAACAGCAATGGCGCTGTGATTTTAGAGAAAACCGGAAAATTTGTGAAAGGAAAATATTCACTCACGGGCGGAAGTGTTGGCTTGTTTGAAGGTAAAAAAATAGGCAGAGCCAAGAACCTAGAAAAATTACAGGAAGAAATTGCTGCACAGTCTATCGTGGTGAGTAAACTGAAAGAAGAAATTCAAATAAGACACAACGAAGTGATCGCATTCAACGAACAGTTGAAAGAGAATGCCATCAAACAAACGCAGCAAGACATCAATTTATTAACCAACCTCGTATTTTCACTGCAGAATAAAATTGAGAATCTCCATCATCTCGAACAAACCAGCACTGCAAGGGTAGAAGAATTGCAACTGCAATTAGAAAACAACCACGAAGCCATTTCAGCCACCAGAGCGGAACTGGATAAATTTAATTTCCAATTAGAAGAATTGACAGACAAATTGCAGGTTATTGAACAGGATTATGCAACCGCAGAACAGGAATACAATTTTGCGACTACTTCTTACAACGACAACAACTTACAATTTACCAAACAACAAAGCAAAGTAGTATCGCTGAAGCAGGAATTCGATTTTAAATCGAAGCAGTTGGTAGAATTGAAACAGCAGGTAGAAAGCAGTGCAACCCAGTTGCAAGAATCCGCTGAAAGTATTGCGTTTACTGGCCTGGAGTTACAGGAATTGGAATCGCTGTTGGTAACAATGTTGCAAAATAAAGACGTAGAGGAAAAACGCCTCAACCACGCAGATCAGGAATATTACAACATTCGCAACATCCTCACCGAGAAGGAAAGTGAACTGAGGCTGAAGCAACGTTCAAAAGAAGGGATCGATCATTTGTTGAATGAAATAAAAGATCGTTTAACCGACCTCAAGTTGCAATTGGCAGGTATGAAAGAGCGCCTGAGTGTGGAGTTCAAAGTAGATTTAGATGAAATCATTGATGAACCAAGAACCGGGGAAGTGCCGCTGGAAGAATTAAAAGAAAAAAACGAACGCATGAAAAAGCGTTTAGAAAATATGGGGGAAATAAACCCCACAGCCATTGAAGCTTATACCGAAATGAAAAAAAGGTATGAGTTTATTTTAGAACAAAAAAATGACCTGGTTACAGCTAAAGACAGTTTGATGCTCACCATACAGGAAGTGGAAGCCACGGCCAACCAGCAGTTCTTGGATACTTTTAACAAAGTGAGGGAAAATTTCCAAAAAGTGTTCAAGGCATTGTTCACCGATGAAGATACTGCCGACATGGTGTTGGTAGATCCGGAAAATCTTGCAGATACTGGTATCGATATTGTGGCCAAACCAAAAGGTAAACGCCCAAGTAGCATCGGTCAATTGAGCGGTGGAGAAAAAACGCTCACCGCCACGGCTCTGTTGTTTGCGATATACCTCATTAAACCCGCACCATTCTGTATTTTAGATGAGGTGGATGCTCCTTTAGATGATGCCAACGTAGGTAAATTCACCAACATGATTAAACAGTTCAGTGAAAACTCACAGTTTATCATTGTTACGCACAACAAACAAACCATGAGTGCTGTGGATGTAATTTATGGTGTAACCATGCAGGAAGCAGGGGTGAGTAAACTGGTTCCGGTTGATTTTAGAAGTTTGAATTAATACATATAATCTTTTGCAGTAAGTTTGAAAATATAAATGAGCTTCTATTATGAAATCTTTTTTCCTTCTTTTATTTATTACACTCACAGCTTACACTTCCAATGGCCAAAACATTAGCAAAGACAGTTTGCTGAAAAAAATGAGCGCAGAAGTGTGTGCTAAAATTAAAGCCAGTGACAGTGTACTAAGGAAGGCCGATGATTTTGAACTTCAGCTTGGTTTATTGATGATTCCCGTTATGTCCTCCTATAAAGAAGAACTAGAGAAAGTGATACCTGGTTTTGTATTTGGAGACCAAATTGAAACTTTATCCGAGGAATTGGGAATGGACATGGCCATGAACTGCCCAGCTTTCTTAAAGTTGGTTTCTTCAAATCCAGCATTTTTAGAAGAAACAAATCTTAATCCAGAAAGAACCATTGAAGGGAAACTGGTACTTATTCAAGAAGCTGATTTTACCAATATACAAGTAAAACTTAGTAATGGAAGAACTGAAAAAATGTGGTGGTTAGAATATTTTGAAGGGGCAGATGGCCTTGTTTCAAAAGCATTGCTTTCTAAAAATGTGACTGTACGTTATATTGAAAAAGAAGTGTACAGTGCTGCCTTAAAAGACTATATCGTCATCAAAGTTATCATTGGGATCACTAAAAAATAAACAAAGCTATTTAAAAACTAATTTTCCAATTTTCCCACCAATACCAGCTAAATACACGGCTTTGCCTTTTTTTGCTTTTCGAACTACATGAAAACTTTCTGAGCTGATTCTTGAAAAACTGTAGCCATCATCTTCTGTAATATCTACCCCGTTAAGGCCGCAGGTGATCCATTGTTTTTCGTGAATGTACTCTATACAACTTCTATAACCCGTTGGTGGAACCTTCGGCGCTCTAAACGTTAAACCAGCATCTTTTGTGATCACAGCGTTTTTGGTAGTGCTGTCTTTTGTATTAAAATCGCCACCAACAATGATCCAGGTCTTGCTGTTTTTAACCGCAATGGAATTGGCGCCTGTACTTTCTTTTCCGCTAATGAGCGGCAAAGCTATTTTTGTATCCCGAACCATTGCAGCACTCACCAAACCACCGGTAATAAAAATGGCTTCTTGTTTATTGAGTTTTCTGATATTGGTTCCACTGCTAGCAAAACAGGCTTCACCCGAATCGGCAATGGGCCTGTTTGCCAATGGAATATCCTGCCATGTTTTTCCGCCATCAAAAGTTCTTGCTATAAAAAAACGACCATCGATGGGGTCTCCGATCACAATACCACTTTGTTCGTTCCAAAATTCCATCGCATCTAAAAACATTCCCTTGTTCTTGTTTTCATAAACAGTCTGCCAGCTACTACCACCATCTTTGGTTCGAAGTATGTATGCTGGTTCGCTAATACCCATGATCACTGCTTCCTTTTCACTAAAGGCCTCAATATCTCTGAAATCTGTTTTTTCAAATCCTTTCACCGTCATCCAAGTGAAGGTTGCACCTGCATCCACACTTTTCCCAACGGTGCCATTGCTACCACTTACCCAAACCGTTTTATCATCAACCACACTCAGGCCACGAATACTGGCCTTGGTGCCACTCGTTAATACCTGTACGGTTTGTGATTTTGCATAAAATGTGCTTAGCATCAATAAAAGCAATATGTATTTTTTAAAATGAATCATCATAATCGGAATATATTTATCGTATGAAATTACAGCATTCAAAGGATGAAAATGCTGCTTTTTATTGGTTCTTTATTGGGCAAAATCAATCGCCTTCTTTTGCTTACATTTGTTGCCAATAACCACTTCGATCAACTGCCAAATTTACGATGAGTTATAATTATTTACCACTCGATAGAAACCACACCAACTTCGATCAAATTCGACATCTCCTGGCATTTCAACAATTGGTGTCCATCACTTTTGATGCGCACGATCGTATTGTGTTGTGCAGAGATTACCTCGACAGAAAAATGAATGAATCCAATGCGTTGTATTATGGCATCAACACCGGGTTTGGATACCTGCAAAATGTACGTATCAACAACGATCAGTTGGAAGAACTGCAAAGCAATTTATTAAAATCGCATGCATGTGGTATAGGAGAAGAGGTGCCGAAAGAAATTATCAAACTCATGATCGCTTTCAAAATAAAATCGTTGAGTTATGGTAACAGCGGTGTACAAATAGAAACCGTAAAACGCCTGATGGAAATGTACAACCACGAGGTACTGCCAGTTATTTTTACACAAGGTTCACTGGGTGCTTCGGGCGATTTGGCTCCATTGAGTCATTTGAGTTTACCCCTTATTGGTTTGGGAGAAGTATGGTACAAGGGTATAAAATATCCAACAGAAGTGGTATTGGATGAGCTCGACTGGCAACCCATCAAACTAAAAAGTAAGGAAGGGCTGGCGTTGATCAATGGAACCCAATTTATGACGGCCTACGGAATGTACAACCTCCTTCAAGCCGAACGTTTGCTCAACTGGGCCAATATCATTGCTGCTATTAGTTTTGATGCTTTTGATTGTGTAGCTGATCCATTAAACGAACACATACATGCAGTGCGTTCACACCATGGTCAGGTAACTGTTGCTGCAAGGTTACGATCATTACTCACGGGAAGCCTTATACGAAATGCAAAAAAACAACAGGTACAAGATCCTTATAGTTTCCGTTGCATACCACAAGTGCATGGTGCTACCATGGATACGATCGAGTACGTAAAAACTGTTTTTATCAAAGAGATCAACTCTGTTACTGATAATCCGAATATTTTTCCTGAAGAAGATCTGATAGTGAGTGGAGGAAATTTTCATGGCCAACCTTTGGCACTCGCGCTCGATTTTCTGTGCATCGCTGTAGCAGAATTGGGCAGCATCAGTGAACGCAGAACTTACCAGTTAATTAGTGGACAAAGAAACCTGCCCCCTTTTCTGGTAAAAAATCCTGGACTCAACAGTGGGTTCATGATTCCTCAGTACACAGCAGCAGGTATTGTAAGCGAGAACAAACAATTGTGTACGCCAGCCAGTGTTGACAGTATTCCAAGCAGCAACAACCAAGAAGACCACGTGAGTATGGGTGCCAATGCTGCTACGAAATGTAAAAGAGTAATCGATAACCTGGATAAAATTCTAGCCATCGAATTGCTTACTGCTGTGCAGGCACTGGAGTTTAGAAGACCAGCCACCACTTCACCCCAATTAGAAGCAGTGATCACCGCTTTTAGAAAAGAAATCCCTTTTAATGAAACCGATCGCGTTCTACACGATGATCTTAAATTAGCGATTCAATTTATTGCCAAAGAATGCACAATAGCATGAGCAGCAAAAATTTTTACACTCGATAAAAAACATGGATATGGCGCCAAAATATGATCCGGTAAAATACAAAACGCCCACAGGTACTCAGTTACAATGCAAAGGATGGGTGCAAGAAGCTGCATTGAGAATGCTGTTGAACAACTTGGATCCGGATGTTGCCGAAAGACCAGAAGATTTGATCGTTTATGGTGGAAGGGGCAAAGCTGCTCGAAATTTTGAAGCATTGGATGCGATCATCCATTCATTAAAAATTTTAGAGAACGACGAAAGCCTGCTGATACAAAGTGGTAAACCCGTGGGTATTTTAAAAACGCACAAAGATGCACCGCGAGTATTGCTGAGCAACAGCCAACTCGTACCAAACTGGGCAAACTGGAAACATTTTACAGAACTGGAACAAAAAGGATTGATGATGTATGGCCAAATGACGGCAGGTAGTTGGATTTACATTGGCAGCCAAGGTATTGTTCAGGGAACATACGAAACCTATGCTGCTGCTGCCGACAAACATTTTGGGGGTACCCTCAAAAATACATTGAATGTAACGGCTGGCCTTGGCGGTATGGGTGGTGCACAGCCACTTGCTATTACGATGAATGAAGGGGTAGCATTGATAGCAGAAGTAGAGGAGTGGCGAATAGACAAGAGATTGGAAACTCGCTACCTCGATGAAAAATTTGTAGACATAGATGAAGCCATCAACAAAGCCATTGAATACAAAGAAAATGGTGTGGCAAAAAGTATTGGTGTTTTGTGCAATGCCATTCACTTACTGGAACGCCTGCTCCTTAGAAACATTGTTCCAGATACACTCACCGATCAAACCAGTGCCCACGATCCACTTATTGGTTATGTGCCGCACCAGCTGAGCAACTACGAAGCCACCGCATTGCGCAACAGCGATCCTGAGAAATACCTGAAAATGAGTTATGCCAGCATGTACCATCACGTGCAATTGATGCTGCAACTAAAAAACAGAGGAGCCATTACCTTCGATTACGGTAATAATATTCGCGCCAGGGCAAAAGAACACGAAGAAAAATTACAAGCCAGCGGAATCGCATTGCCATTTGCCCCTGGAAGAAATTTTGACTTTCCTGGATTTGTGCCCGCTTATATTCGTCCACTTTTCTGTGAAGGAAAAGGACCGTTTCGTTGGGCTGCTTTGAGTGGAGACCCGGCAGACATAGCGGTTACAGACGAACTCATTATAAGTATGTTTCCTGAAAACAAAGGCATGCTGCGTTGGATGAAAATGGCAAAAGAAAAAATTGCGTTTCAGGGTTTACCAGCACGTATTTGCTGGCTGGGGCAGGGGGAAAGAGAAAAGGCCGGACAAGCATTTAATGAATTGGTGCGAACCGGAAAAGTGAAAGCGCCCATCGTAATAGGTCGCGATCATTTGGATACCGGCAGTGTGGCTTCACCCAATAGAGAAACAGAAGCTATGTTAGATGGCAGTGATGCAGTGGCAGATTGGCCAATTTTAAACGCATTGGTGAACACAGCTGGTGGAGCCAGTTGGGTTTCTCTACATCATGGTGGAGGTGTAGGCATGGGTTATAGTATCCATTCTGGGATGGTAATTGTTGCTGATGGAACTTCAGACGCAGCGGCAAGATTGGCGCGGGTACTCCGAAACGATCCTGGAATAGGCGTTATTCGACACGCAGATGCTGGTTATGAGTTAGCAAAACAAACAGCTGCTACGCATGATCTGGATCTGCAAAAAAAGATCAACCAATAATTTTATATTTTTTAAAAAGAATATTTTATGCCTTCTATAAACAACATCGATGCAAAAACATTGTTACCTGGAATCGTTGGCAGATACGCTCATGGTGCACAGGCAAGTTTTGGATTGGTAGAACTGGAAGCTGGTGTAACAATGCCCATACACCAGCATTTTCATGAGCAAATAACCTATATACTCGAAGGACAGCTAGATATGGTGATTGATGACAAACCATATAACCTCACCGCTGGAAGTTATTTCATTATTCCATCCAACGTGTGGCATGGCGCCATTGCTCTAACAGATTGTAAACTGATAGATGTGTTTAGCCCGGTAAGAGAAGAATATAAATAAGCGCAACAGCCTTTTAATTTAATGCTACCAAGGGCTTTCCGCCGAACAAAATTCTAACAGAATCTTTGGCCCTTGCTGTATCTGAAAGAGCAGTATTAAAAGGCATTAAAACCTGATAAGTTCCATCTGCTTTCATTCGTACCAGTAACTTATGGCCATAACCCGTAAGACGGTTGTAAGCCTTGTCTGCAGCATCTTTGGTTTCATATTCTTTTATCTGCACCTTAAAAGTATACCCGTCATTGGGTGCTGTAGAAGCCACTGTGTTGGTGATTGGTAAGCTGTCATTTACATTCGCAGCAATTGAAGTGGTATCATACAATCCTGGATTCACTTTAATACTGTTATCTGAGTCATTAGCGGCTACAACAGCTGCTGTTTGAGTGGAAATTGGTTCTGATTTGTTTTTATTGTACACTAAAAAATAATACAATGCAGCCCCCGCACTTAGGGCGAATAAAGTAACTAAGACCATCATCAAGCCTTTTTTACTGGTTGATGGTTTTCCCGAACTGCTAAATGAAATATCTTCTTGGATTTTTTCTTTTACATCTACTTTCTTAGATTCCAATTTGGGATTCACAGTCAAACTCTGTGTAAAATCATAGGTTCCCTGTTGGTTTTTGATCAGCGTTCCCAAACCATCTATCACCATGGGTTTTCCTAAGTTCAAAAATTGGTGAGACAATAGAATGTACGACTCCAGATCGGAGGTGGCCAATGAACGAATTTTTCTACTTTCTCCAACAATAAAATCAATTAAGCCTTCGTCTGTTTCAGCGTGAGTATTGTATTCGAACTCAATAGAACCTGGAGGCAATGTATTGTCTTTGTCATTTTCATTGGGCAAAATGGTGCCCGGTACAATTTTAAAAATGCCGATGTCAGGTAATGAAACGCTTTTGTTATTGTATAAATACTGAACGATAAACTGTTCTACTTTCATTGGGGAAAATTATTCTGTTTAACAAACCTACCTATAATTAAGAATATAGCCAAGGGTAAAGACTAATTGCATTAATTTTGCAGCATGCTATCAGATAAGGAACGTGCGTTTATGGAGACTTGGGAAAAAAATAGGGAAACCTATAGTAGTTTTGGCAGTAAAATGAGCAGGGGCTTGCCAATGGCATTTGTGTTTGGTCTTCCGATTTTACTGCTTATTCTCTCGGTGTACCTTTTTTTTCCGGAATGGTATTACAGGATTTCTAACAGACTTTCCGGTGCTTTGATAACAATTGTAATAGCCGTGTTGATTGCTGTAGTGTTTTTTGCTTATTTTCGCATGCATTTTTTGTGGGAACAAAATGAGCAACTGTACCTTGAATTACTTCACAAACAAAAAAAGCAGGATGCAGCAGATGCATCAAAAATGGAGTCTTAAAAAAAACAATGATTGTCTATGAAAAAAATCTTTTTGGGTTTATCGGTTTGTGCTATTTTATTTTCAGCTTGTAAAAAACCGAATGATGAGTGTCCTTACAGTCCCAATACCGCTTCTGCCACTACCGCAGAGAGAGACGCTTTGAGAACTATTTTAACCAATGCTTCCATTACTACTACTGAGCATTCGAGTGGCGTATTTTACAATATAACCGTACCAGGTACAGGTGCAAATCCGGATGTGTGTTCTAACATTACTGTTAAGTATACCGGTTCGCTGGTTTCTAATGGGCAGGTTTTTGATTCAAATGCTTCTACTTCAGGAACCACCTTCACACTCGGTAATTTAATAGCAGGTTGGCAAGCTATCTTGCCATTGGTAAAAGCCGGTGGAAAAGTTACCATGTACATACCACCATCGTTGGGATATGGTCAACAAAATATTAGAAACAATGCAGGCGAGCTCATTATTCCCGGAAATTCTAACCTTAAGTTCGAAATGGAGCTTTTGAATGTACAGTAAAATTCATGATAAATAACTACTTTGGGCTTTGAATTTTCAAAGCCTTTTTTTATTAAAACAATTACGGTGAGCCACGAAGCCATTTCTGTATTCGATATGTTTAAAATTGGCGTAGGACCAAGCAGTAGTCATACGTTAGGCCCTTGGCGTGCTGCCCAAGCTTTTACATATTCTTTAGAAAAAAATGGCCAGCTCTACAAGGTAAAACGCATCGAAGTTTTGCTATACGGATCCCTTGCCAAAACTGGGGTAGGGCATGGAACTGATATCGCCGTACAACTGGGCTTGAGTGGCGATGATCCAGTAACTTTTGATGTGAACAGCATCGCTGCCAAGATGAATGATATTGCACAGGTCAAAAAAATATTGCTGGCAGGTAGGCATGAAATTGACTTCAATCCATCTGAAGATATAGCATTCCTGTTTGCAGAGTCGCTCCCTTTTCATCCCAACGCACTTACTTTTTTGGTAGAATTGCAAGATGGCGAAACCATCGCTGAAACCTATTATTCTATTGGCGGTGGATTTGTGCAGCAAGAGGGTGAAACAAAATCTGCCAACGCTTCTGTAGATCTTCCTTTCCCCATCAACAATGCGCAAGAACTGTTGCATTGGTGCCGAAAAACCGGCATGGCCATTCATGAAGTGGTGATGGAAAATGAACATGCGTGGCGCAGCGAAGCGGAAACCAAACAAGGTTTGTTGCAAATTTGGGAGGTGATGCTGGATTGTATTTACAGGGGTTGCCATAAAGAAGGTAGTTTGCCAGGTGGCTTGCAGGTTAAACGCAGGGCGGCAGCGTTGAATAAGAAGCTTTTATTGGATAAACCATATACCAATCAAAAAGAATGGCTAGCAGCCATTAGATCGGGTGGGCAACAATTTCATTACATACTAGATTGGGTTAGTTGTTTTGCCTTGGCGGTGAACGAAGAAAACGCCTCGTTTGGTAGGGTAGTTACCGCTCCTACCAATGGTGCTGCCGGTGTAATTCCTGCTGTGCTACTTTATTACATTATTTTTTGTGAAGGGGAAGCGGAAGAAAAAGTACTAAACTTTTTATTGACTGCATCTGAAGTAGGCAGCATATTTAAAAAAGGCGCCACTATTTCTGCTGCAATGGGAGGCTGCCAGGCAGAAATTGGTGTAAGCAGTGCCATGGCTGCAGCAGCGCTCACAGAAATGATGGGCGGTACGCAGCGACAAGCACTGATGGCTGCCGAAATAGCTATGGAGCACCACCTTGGTCTTACCTGCGATCCTATTAAAGGGTTGGTACAAATTCCTTGTATTGAAAGAAATACAATGGGTGCCATCAAAGCCATCACGGCTAGTCAGCTCGCCCTGCAAAGTGCTCCAGATTTTGCGAAAGTGAGTTTAGATGGTGTTATCAAAACCATGTGGGATACTGCTTTAGATATGAACAGTAAATACAAAGAAACATCCGATGGTGGTTTGGCCGTACACATTCCCATCAGCTTAAGCGAATGTTAGTAACGTTTATTAGCCAACAATATTGAATTATATTTGCTGCATGGAATTGAACAATAGAAAGGCATATCATGAATATTACTTTGAAGCCACTTATACAGCTGGCATGGTATTACAAGGCACTGAAATAAAATCACTTCGTAAAGGAAAAGCGAGTTTCAACGACAGTTACTGCTTGTTTGATAAGGGAGAACTTTATGTAAAGAGTTTACATATTTCTGAATACGCATTTGGCACTTACACCAACCACGAACCACTGCAGGAACGAAAATTGCTTCTGAATAAAAAGGAATTAAAAAAACTAGAAGCCAAAAGCAAAGAAAAAGGGTACAGTATCATTCCGCTCCGCATATTCATCAACGAAAAAGGATTGGCAAAAATAGACATTGGTTTGGGCAAGGGTAAAAAGAACTACGACAAACGCGAGAGCATTAAAGCCAGAGAAAATGACCGTGATATTAAGCGCCAGTATGGAATTTAGGTGGTCTCATCTACATTAACCAACAGCAGTGTTTTACTTTTTATACCGATTGGACAAACAATATAGTCCAATATCGGCTATCGCCTCATTGTACTATTTGTTTGATACCATCGGCATTTACTCCCGAAAGCATTCGGGATTAGATTTATAAAATATTGGCATATTATATAAATCACATTGGTATTATATTTCGGAAAGCGATATC
>JBIIPY010000089.1:0-11159 GCA_044342365.1 Ferruginibacter sp.
GCTTTTCTTTTGTTGAAAATAATCCCAGATTTACAAATAACCGACTGATTGCTCAAATGGAGCAGAAGAGGGTATTCGCATCCTCAACCATAAAAAGAGAGCCTGCACATTTTTGTGCAGGCTCTCTTTTTATTTTCCAGCTATGAGAATCAAATACTTTTAAATTTTTTAGCGGAAAGAGAAAAAACAGTTTTTATTTACTGCGATCGATTTCACCAATCAAAGGAATTGCCTCCTGAAGTTCGCTCCGAATGGCCGTTTGCAAATAGGTCTCTAACTGAATAAACTTGGCGGCTTCTAATGCACCTACCTTTTTCTTCATTTTTCCATAATATTTCTGGTACAGCTTTTCTAGTTTCATATTATTATTCAAAGTGGCGCTTGCCAGTTTATTGGCAGTTTCATCATTCAATGTTTCATAACCCTTGGCATAATCAGCAATCAGCTGCATACGCTCCTTTGACAGATTTGTCCGTTCAGCTTCGTATTCATCATACAACTCCCAAAAAGAAACTGACTTAGCATCTGGAACCTTAAGATAACTGGTCATTAATTCCTTTTTGCTTTTGCCATACATTTTTCTCATTACATCAACCTCTTCTTGTAAAGTGGTTTGTGCCATGCCTTGAACGGCGAATAAACATCCAACTACAAACAGTAATTTTTTCATTTTATACATTTTTTGTTTAGAAAATACAATCGAAATGGTAAAGCGCAAACATCAGCTCGAATATTATCCAGGACTGAAATGAGCATACCAGCGACTGATGATAAGAATACCCTTTCTTTATCTCAACTGGTAACTTGTTTTCAAAGAAAAAAAATTACCGTTTTGGCGCTTGGCGAAGAAGCGGATTTAGAATCACTAAATTGTATGCCAGTACATAACTAGCTTCGAAGTACAAAGCTTCATTTAACCACTGAACCCGCATTTTTCGCCAAACCCCTATTATTCGTTCGTGCTTCTTAATTACACTTTCGAATTAATCTTAAAAATAAATTAAGACTTTTATTATTTGATTTCTTCTATATCTTCCAATTGCCAGGTCTTATCAAAATAAGTTTCAGTTGGCCCGTAAAAACGGAAGTATGGAAACCAACCTTTGCCTGGTAGTGTTTTGATATAATTTTTATTGGAACCCGCAGGTTTTGTTGGACCAAAATATATGTCAACAGAGCCATCTGCATTTTTCTCGATATCCTTCCTAGAAGACATGTCTGCAGAACCCTGATCTGTAACCAAAGGCCCCCTTGTAATGTTATCATACAGTGTAATGGACCAAAACTGTTTAACAGGAGCATTTGCGGGAACGTGAAAATGGTAGTTCTTCGCGCCTTCCAACCATTTGCCTGCTTTGTCCTTTGAAGTTTCAAGATATGCCTGACCAAAGCCTAATATTCTTCCCTGCATTCCCGTACTATTACCAATTGCTTCATAAAACCAGGAAGCTCTTTGGTCTAATTGTGTATAGTTGCTATCTTCCTGATTTAATTCAACCATATTGGCATATTCCCAATGTTTATCTTTCCAAACAACTGATCCATCAAATCTTTTTTCATAGGCATTTACACGGGCAGTCAATTCACCCACCATTGCCGCCTGGTTAAGAATTTTGGTTAGGCGCTCATCAGGTTGAAAGGCTTTACCTTTTTCCATACCAAGTGAGGCCATCATGCCATATATTACCCTGTCACGGGTTTGTACAGGTTCTGGTTCAAGCGCTTCAGCCACCATTTTAAAATAGTTCGCATCAGTAGGTTGTGCGGATGTCCATGCTTTACCATTTACCGGAACAAAATTGGTTACATTGGCCTTGGTTCTGTCGTTCCAACTGTAAATTTTAAATTTCCTAATAGTTTCCTCAGCAATTTTTGGATCGGGGTCCAATGCTCTTGTGCCAAACCATACTTGTACAGTAGGGGAAATATAAACCCTGTAACCTGGAGCAGATATCATTTTAGAGCCAGGCGGAAGGAACAAATATTTACCTCCTGCACCTTTGTCGGGTCCGGTTTGACCAATATCAGTAATGGGTTGTTGCCAAATGTCTAATAATCCTCCGGCTATTAAACCGGCGGGGGCGTCTATTACAAATGCACCTTGTGTATTAAAATTCCAAAAGCTAAATGCATACAAAGTGGTAATGTTTGGCGTAAGCATGCCACTTTTGTCCTGAAGGTTAAAAAACATTGAAATATCACCATCTTTTATACCAAGTTGATCTCGTTGAGCAAGGTGCAAACCATGAAAACCTACCATGGGTAAAGCCCATGTGTGAATTTGGCAAGCTCTTTGAAAATCCCTTTCGTCGTACAATTTCTCAATGGCTTCGGCAGAGGGATAACCACTTTCCAGTTTTAAATCACCAAGCCTAGTGGCAATATTGTTCATTGCCTGAGTGGTGTCACTTGTGTTGTTTGTTGCGGATTTTTCTGATTTAGGTTGATTGCAACTAATAGTAATAGATACCATTAATAATAGCAATAACGTTGTGATTTTAGTTTTGTGCTTCATTGTTTTTTTTTTTGGTTAATTAAATTTTTTGAATGGTTTGTTTTAAGTAGGCATTGAAAATTCAATTAGTAAAAGTTAACTCAAAACTGAATTGGTCCCCAAGCTTGACGCAAAAGTTACAAGTTTATCATAATTCAAACTGTAATCGAAACTGCTAAAAGTCAATCTTTCCCACCAAATTGTTCCTCCACAATTTACCCGCTCCATAATTGATCTCGAAGCGGATGAAGGGATTGGGGAACCAACTCAGTGCTGCAAAACCGATTGAATTTACCAGCAGTTAGCGTGTGCTTTTACTTGCGAAGTAGCCAAAACTTACAAACTGCTCGCATATCTTTTTAGTTTAAATCTTTTACACATCTGAATCCGGCATGATTGGTGGAAGTTCTCCAGTCGGCTTTCCCCCTGGTACCTACCATATACCTTGTGCAATATTGATCGGTGCACAAAAATGATCCGCCCCGCTGAACTTTCTTGGGAATACCGGGTTCGTCGGGATCAAAACTGTCGGAAGGTCCCGAAGGATTTACCCATCCCTTATCGGAATTGAGCGAAGTGTAATAATCATTCCGATACCAATCTTCACACCATTCCCAAACATTTCCTGCCATATCATATAAGCCATATCCATTGGCCGGAAATTTTTTTACCGGGGCAGTGGTTGGGTAACCATCTTCCGCTGCATTTCTTTCTGGGAAATGACCTTGAAAAATATTCGCCATTTTTTTGCCGCCAGGTTGCATTTGATTGCCCCAGGTATAAATATTTCCAGTTAAACCACCTCTTGCCGCAAATTCCCACTCAGCCTCGGTAGGCAATCTTTTTCCTGCCCATTTTGCATACGCCGCTGCATCTTCCCAGGCTATATGCACTACAGGATATTGTTCTTTTCCGTTAATTGATGAGCCCTGGCCCTCTGGGTGACGCCAATCGGCCGACTTTACATAACTCCACCATTGTAAGTGATTATCCAATGTAACTGCATGGTTGGGGGGTGTAAATACCACCGAACCGGCAACCAACATTTCAGGTAAAGCATCGGGAAATTCTTCGCGGGTAGGTGTTTTCTCTGCCAACGTTACATATCCAGTGGCTTTTACAAATGCAGCAAACTCGGCATTGGTTACTTCATGCTCATCCATCAAGAACGCCTTCAGTTTTACGCGGTGTATAGGCCGCGCATCCTTCATTGCTTCCTTGCCACCTCCTGTAACCCGGGTAGGGTCAGGAATACCCATACTAAATTCGCCCCCGGGTATAAATACCATGCCTACTGCAGCAGGTAGAACAGTGGGAATTGGATTGGGCTGCGTAGGCTTATAAGCTCCAGCTCCACCAGCCATATAACTCATACTGTCTTCGGGAAGCATTTCTAGTGTGCAAGAAATTGCCGTAGAAAGGGTAGAAACGGTGCGAGCAGTTCCTGTATCGGTTGTTTCATCAGACCCCTCTTTAGAAGCGTTAGCCGGATGTGAAGTACAGGAATACAAAATGGATATAATTACCCCTAAAAACAACAACCGGAAATTACTTATTCTACTCATATAAAATGTTTGCGAAATAACTGAATATAGAAAAAATTGATGGAAAAATCTATGTTTTGTAATACAAATATTCAAAAACTTTCAAAAAATCATTTGATACCGATTGGACAAAAAATATAGTCCAATATCGGCTATCGCCTCAATGTACTATTTTTTTGATATCATCGGCATTCACTCCCGAAAGCATTCGGGATAAGATTTATAAAATATTGGCATATTATATAAATCACATTGGCATAATACCGATTGGACAAACAATATAGTCCAATATCGGCTATCGCCTCATTGTACTATTTGTTTGATACCATCGGCATTTACCACTGCAAGATTTATAAAATATTGGCATATTCTATAAATCACATTGGTATAATTATCTGACCTAAAAATAGGATTTCCTTTAAAAAACAAAAAAAAAGAACCGGCTATATTTTAAAATGAGCCGGTTCTATAAATATAAGATGAATCCAATTAATCTCTAAATGCCCTGCGAGCTTCTTTCTCCAAGTCGAGGTACTGCGTTTTTTCAACAGTTACACCTACGCCCTGAATATGTCCTCCTTTAAACGTACCAGGAGATTTATATTCACTGCTTACCGCATCGCCACTGTCGTATCCTACACACAGCCCGTCGCCGGATAGGGTAAATTTACCAGGCTGGGTTTTCATAGGTCCTGAAGCAACTAATTTATCGTTGATATATAAGTTACCCTTTCCTATCTGTTCGCCATTGGGGCCAGTTTTTTCCCGGATGAATTCAAATCCAAGGGTATACTTTCCAGGTTTAAACTCTATAGAAGAGGTGAATTTTTGTTCGGGCTTAATACCCAAGAAATTGTATACATAATGCAGGCGCTTGTTTTTTAGAAACAAGGTGTGTCCACCAAAGCGGGAACCGTGTGCAAATATTACACCGGATGCATTGATATCTTTAATTTCTACATCCGCCAGAATTTTATACGAACGACCTCTCACATTGATGGCTACGCCTTCCGGAACCGGTGCGGTATGGGGGTAATAGATATAACGCTCTTTGGCAGCTTCTTCAGAAGGACGTTCTATACCCAATTGCTCAACAGCTGTGCGATCATCTAGCGGCAATACCAAGTTTTTATCAGCCTCTTCAAACCAGGCTTTGATCATTCTTTGTAAACGCTCAGGATTTTCTTTGGCTAGGTTTTTAGATTCAGAGCGGTCTACATCTACATGATACAATTCCCACTCATCTTTATCAAAATTGCCTTGTCCTGTAATAGGAACGTGCATGGCTACTGCTTTCCAGCCATCTTCCCAAATGGCACGGGTACCCAGCATAGCAAAATATTGACGCTTCTTTTGTGTAGCAGCATCGGGTGTAGCATCAAAAGAATACTTCATAGAAACACCTGAAAGTGGGTATTGACCAACGCCTTTATACGTTTTTGGCATTTCTATACCACACATATCTAAAATAGTGGGTACAATATCCGTTGAGTGGTGGTATTGATTACGCACTTCGCCGCGAGCTTTGATGCCTTTAGGCCAAGAGATAACCAGCGGATCGCAGGTACCACCGGCATATTCACTATAACGCTTGAACATTTTAAAAGGGGTTGAAAATGCAGCCGCCCAACCGGTTGGGAAATGCTCGTAGGTATTTGGACCACCCAATTCGTTCAACAACTTCATGTTTTCAGAAAGTTCGTCGGGATAGCCGTTGAAAAATTTATTTTCATTTACAGAGCCATTGGGAGAACCTTCTCCAGATGCCCCATTATCGGCAGCATAAATAACGATGGTATTTTCTAATTGCCCGGTACGCTCTAGATACTCAACAATTCTACCCACCTGCGCATCGGTATATTCAGAAAAACCTGCAAAAACTTCCGCCATTTTAGCAAATAATTTTTTCTCATCCGCATTCAACTCATTCCATGGGCGCACATAGTCGCCTTTTGCAGCAATATTTGGCGGCATTGGATTGAATGGCGTTAACTCAGTTCCTTTAGGAATGATGCCACGTGCTATCATTCTAGGTAAAACCCAAGCACGATAAGCATCATAGCCACCATCAAACTTGCCTTTGTATTTGGCAATATAATCAGCGGGTGCGTGATGCGGTGCATGGTTGGCACCTGGACAAAACCACATGAACCAAGGTTTAGAAGGATTGGTTGATTTTTGGTCTTGTATATATTTAATGCTCTTATCAGCTAAATCTTTAGAAAGGTGATAGCCCTTTTCGGGACCATATGGCGCCTCAATAAATCCATTGTCTTCAATCAAATCAGGATACCACTGGTTGGTTTCTCCTCCAATAAATCCATAGAAACGATCAAATCCCATTTGCGTAGGCCATTGCTTGCGGCTTCCGCCAGATGATACATCCTGCTCAGGCACATTGTGGTTTTTACCCATCCAGAATGTACTCCATCCATTATCTTGCAAAACCTGTGCAATGGTAGCGGTTTGCTCGGGAATGCGACCATGCGCTCCTGGAAAACCATTGGCACCCTCTGTAATGGCAGCATTACCGGTAAGGTGATGGTTTCTTCCGGTTAATAAAGTAGAACGGGTAGGAGAACACAAGGCGGTGGTATGCCATTGGGTATAAATCAACCCGTTTTTGGCCAATTTGTCCAATGTTGGCATATTGATGGCGCCTCCGTAGGGTGACCATGAAGCCAATCCGGTATCATCATATAAAACGAATAAGATATTGGGAGCACCGGCGGGTGCTTTTTTGGGGGTGTAGGCGGCCCAGTCTGCTGTAGACTTACGAACGTCTAAATCGATTACTCCTTTAAAGTTTTCTTTTCTTACTTGGGTTGGGTCGGCCTGTGAGTGCGCATTCGAAGCTGCACCTAATAAAATTACCACCCAAACCATTCTGGCGGAAGCCGCCAGCATTTTAGAGATGTTGACTTTCATATTAAATGTTTTGAGTGCATATTAATTGAAAAAGCTTTTATTGCCAACAGAATGTATAAGAATTATGTAACAATTTTGTCATTAGAAACAAAACAGGCCGTTAATCATGATTTTTATTTACAAAATCTGAGGGAGTGAGACCGGTTTTCTTTTTTACAGCCCGGATAAAAGAGGCTCGGGTATTAAAGCCGGCTTGATTGCCAAGTGTTTCCAGTTTGTACTGGGAATTTAAGTTGGGTTGTTTTACCAAATTCAGAAAATAATCTACCCGATATTCATTTATGAGTTCATTAAAATTTTTCCCATATTCCTGGTTAATAAATGCTGAAAGAATGTAAGAGGGGATATCGAGTTCTTTTGACAGTTCAGCTATGGTATAACCTCCTTTAATATAGGGATGGTTTTCTGCAAAATGTTTTTCTATTTGAACTTTGTATAGCTTCCCCTTCTCATTTGAAAGGCTTAGCCTTTTTTGTACGTTAGTATCTGAAGTAAAGGCAGTATTTTCAATGGAGGAAACGGGCATAATTTCAGTTTTCTGTATCCAGCCCCTTAGTCCATACAAAATTGTAGGACTTATCAGCAAGGTTAAGCAGATAAACAATATGGTAACTGTAATTGACAAAATAACAGCCTGCCATATACTAAAATAAAGGGTGAGTTGAAACCCTATTATTACAATTAGCAATAAATATAGTAACGACATCGCAAATGTAAAAAAGAAGAGCCATCGAAAAATAGCTACATTATGTGCTGACTTGTTTTCATTGTCCAGAATCCTTTTTTTGTTTTTCGCCAATAAAACAAACTGGGCTATGTTGGTTCCCAACCCATATAGTACTCTTATCATAACGGCCCATCCGGCTGGCAGTATTCCTTCTGGTTCCTGAGAAATTAAGCTGTTGTTGCTAATAATTGTTGAAATGATTTTAATTTTTTCGGGACTTGGCAATATATAAAACGGAATCAAAGTAAGCGGGTATAAAATTGCCGGAAGAAAAAATAGAAAATCACTTTTACGAAAACGATACGATTGATTCAAAACCGAACGAACATATAAATACCCCAAAGCCGGGACACAAAAAGAAGCTGATACCACCACTCTCCATAAATGAGGGAAACTTAAGAAAAAAGTAGTCGCCATTAACTCATTATTTATTGCCGTCAGAGAAATGGCTACTAAAAAGCACGCCAATATTCGGGAAGAGAAAGAATCAGTTTTGTTAACAAAAAACAAAATGATGGCAACAGTAAATCCAAGTAGTGCAACAAAAAAAACAAAAGCGAAATAGAAGTCAGCAATTTGCTGCATAAGTTAGTTTTAGATGGACAGTTTCAGATAATCTCAGACTGATACTGAGAAGCGTAATTTTACAAATATAATAAAAATGCACTTTTGCGGAGGATTATAAAATTATTAGGATTAGTTATTACACAAATATTAATAATTCGGAGAATGGAATCTTGATTAACTACAAATGTGTCTGCACCCGCCTGAACCGGAACGGGCAGGGAGCACTGAACCGCCACTTTTACCGACCCCTGTTAGTTGCGGAGGTACTTGTCAAATGAATGTTACCCTCTATTTGTCCATTCGTTTAATTGTGGTTGATATCTGTGTCAATAAATGTATTTGGTGCTGATTTTCGGAATAATTCTATATAATAACCTAATTGAAAAAAGTTACTACCAGTTTCATCATTTACTTTGTAGTCGAACTGATGTAAATAACCTACTAGCAAAGTTGTTGCTTTTGTTGGTTTGTAGTTAAAGCCAAGTAAAATTCTGTTTCTTTCAAAATAAGGTTCTTTGTTGGTAAAAAATATTTCATCACTTACAATAATCTTGAATGGTTTGTATTCATTTATCTCCTTTCCAAATGGGTAAGAAACACTAAGCCCGTAACGAAAACGGGTGCGATAGCCATTATTTGTAAATCTAAATTCTGTTCTATAACGTTGTTCAATTTTTAGTTTGCCGATTGATTGAAGAAGTACAACCTGAGGCCAAATTCTAAATTCATCATTATTTTTTGGCAAAATAAAATCTCCGCCTTCTTTGTAAGTTACGTATCTGCCCGCACCCAAAGTAAGCTTTACATTTTTATGAGCTTTGTAGTTAAAACCAACCTTGTAGTCGTAGTAGTGGTAGTTGCTGTAAAATTTTAATGAACGTAATTGTCCCTCACCAAAAAAACTTAATTTTTCGTCGAGATTGTATTTTACATTCAGAATATTCCAACTGCCAAGTTCAGAAGTCTGTGCAGATAACTTATTCATCGATAAACACAACGCAATTGCCGTTAGAAATAAAATCCTCATTTAATTGAATTTTTGGCAAATTATCTTTTTAATAAATGATTTATCATTTTTGTCTTACAATCATTTATCAAAAGGATAAATCTTTTTCCAGTCGGTTTTCATGTCAACAATTAACCAACGATATTTTGTTGCATCATCTAATCCCTTGTTTAACCGTGCAAGACCGGGTTCACGGTCATAAAAATATTCACGAACGGAGTCTGTATGATGAACATACAAACCGAACCGCGGGCCGCTACCTGTGCTGGTATATTGCATCATGGCGTAATCGCCATCTGAATTTCCACCCGTAAACACAGGGCGTTTTCCTATGTGTTGATGAATGCCAACTGGCTTTCCCAATTTATCATCATTAAAATTAAGTTGAGATAGTTTTACCAAAGCAGGTGTTGTTAAGGTGGTATCATACTTTACGTTAACAGAACTTCCGATTATCTGGTAAGCAGGTATTCCATAAGCCTCTTCAGCCCAAACGCGCATAAAATCAATGCCTCCCCCAGAAACAATAAATGGCTTGTACCCATTAGCACGAAGATAATTCAACAACTCAAGCATGGGCTGGTAAACCATTTCGTTATAATGCTTTCCTGTTTTGGGATGTGTGGCGGTTGTCATCCATTCTTTCACCGATTTATCAAACTCATCGGTTGTTATTCCGGCATGTGAAGTCATTGCCATCTCAAGCAAAGCTTTTTCGCCACCTGCCAATGCTGTTTTCAAATCATTTTCTAATACTCCTTTATAGGGTTGCTTGTTTTTCCATTCTGGATGTTGCGCAGACATTGCTTTAATACGGTCAAACATAAAATACAATTGAAATGGCAACGGCTTTTCTGACCATAATGTTCCGTCATTATCAAAACAGGCAATACGGTCAGCTACTGGTACGAAATCTGCGCTGCCTTCTTTGGTTGTTTTGGTTACAAAGTCAATGATAGATTTTTTTGATGTGCCTTCATTCCAAGAAGGTAGCGGGTCGGTGGTTGCAGCAGCAGTTGCTGTTTTTGCCGTTTCAGTTTTTGTTTGCGGTTGGTTACAACTTATTGTAACAACCATGATTGCTGTTAATAGAATAGTTGCGAATTTTGTCTTTTGAATCATTGTTTAAAATTTAAATTTAATACATTGTTACATTCATCGCTTATCCCTGTTGGTTCAAAGCACTACCGTTTCAAGTTAGCTCTGTCGTCAAAGCATGGGGTATAGCGTTTTGCATTGTCGAAGGAAGGGTAGGGTATTCAATGTTTGTCCAGCCCAGTGCAAATGGTAAAAAAATAGGATTATCAAATTACCGTAAAGTTATTTAGAAAGAGTCCCGCCCTCCCTTTTGGCAATGCATTGTTACCTGCTGGCCTTGAATATGTTCAAATGTTATTCAATAATGAGAAATCTATAAATAGTATTATCATACATGATTAGTCACGATCTTTTTTTGGCCATATTTTGCTTATTGTAAAAGCAAATCCCCATGAATTATAATATTTCCATTTACCGTCCCAATCCATTGAAGCACTAATCTCCCAATTTTTTGGAAGATGAAAACCATATTCCATTCCGAGCCTTGTCATGGTAAGCGTATTGCCCTTTGCGAGCTCAGCACCAATTCCTCCAAAAAATGTAAGGTGTTTTCCTGGTTTAAATAAAGCCACTGGAACTATTGAAAGGGGATGACTACGTTCAATTAATTCTTGCTCATTGTTTTCGATAATAAATGATTCCAATATTAAATCGCTTTGTAAACCCAAGGCCCATTTATCTGAAAGCCAGTAGTCATAATTGAACGACCATGAAGGCAGTACCAGCCATTTATTTTTTCCGTTTTCCTTGCCTTCAGATACATGAGTGTGTCCCAATCCCAATGTTAATCGACTG
>JBIIPY010000165.1:0-2859 GCA_044342365.1 Ferruginibacter sp.
GGTTCGAGTCCCGTCCAGTCCGCAAAAAAGGTTATCAGCAATGATGACCTTTTTTCGTTTTTAGAAAAAGCATTTCAATTATACGCCTTTACGCCTTTGTGGGTGTTATCACCAACAAAATCAACCATAAGGAGTTGTGTAAACCAGGGAACTATCACCCACCATTTGCATTTTATTCGTCTTTACTGCACCAAAAATTACGCTTTGCATAACTGCTAAAATACGCCAATAAGAAAAGGAATTTGGAGCATCGGGGAAAGATATTTTTTCAAATAGGCTGAGAACTTTGCCGGTATTGCATTTCAGCAATTTTGCACATTGCTGTGGAAAATTTGTGGTTGTTGGAGTGTGGGGAAATTGGAAGGGAATATTGATACTAATATAAAAGATGCATGCTAACATTTTTTATGTTATCGTGCAAAAGCATGTTAGTGTGGAAGCGGCATTGGCCGATTTTTGGCCAGAAAGCCAGGGAGCACCTTTGGAGTAGCTGGGGAAGGTGTGAAAATAAAAATGTTGTATATTATCAACATAAAAGCTATATTTGTGGATAATAAACAACAAATAGTCATGAACCGGAAAAAGCAAGTAGTCTTTCCCAAGTACCAGAAAATACTGGAGCAGGTAGGCGAAAACATAAAGCTGGCCAGGAAGCGGAGGAAATTAACAACGCTACAGGTGGCAGAACGAGCCGGTATTGACCGCACCACCCTGTACCATATTGAGAAAGGGAATAGCAGCGTTTCCATGGCTGCCTACTTCAATACACTTCGTGTATTGGGGCTGCAGGATGATTTTTTGAAACTGGCGGCGGATGATGATTACGGAAGGAAATTACAAGACCTGAATTTAATAGGAAATCCCCATAACCGGGCTTCCACCCAGAAAGAATGATTAATTAGGGATTCCATGTGACCATTAAAAAAATAAAAATACACACATGAAATAAATAGCCATGGCTACTAACAAAACAGATTTATACGTTTATGCTCATTGGTTGGGGATGCTCGAACCAAAATGTATTGGTGTGCTGAGTGCCCAACAGGCGAAGGGTAAAAAGGCATTTAGTTTTGAGTATGATGCTGATTGGATCAGCTCTAAAGAACAGCAGTTACTGGATCCTGATATTGCCTGGTTTACCGGTCCACAATACCCGAATGGCAAAGAGAATTTCGGGGTGTTTATGGATTCGATGCCGGATACCTGGGGACGTACTTTGATGAAGCGTCGTGCTGCACAGCTGGCGAAAGAAGCCGGCCGGTCGGCGCCGGTTTTATATGATATTGATTATTTACTGGGTGTATATGATGAAACAAGAATGGGTGCCTTGCGGTTTAAGCTGGATAAAGATGGGCCCTTCCTGAATGATAACCATGGTATGCCTACACCACCTTGGGCAAGCATCAGAGAACTGCAGCATGGAGCTGAGGTTTTAGAAAGTGATGAAGACAGCGAGGAAGTAAAAAAATGGCTGGCTATATTAATGGCTCCGGGTTCTTCATTGGGCGGTGCAAGGCCGAAAGCAAATATCACCGATCACCATGGGCATTTGTGGATTGCCAAGTTTCCATCAAAAGGCGATATGATTGATAAAGGTGCATGGGAATACCTTGCGTATAAACTTGCTTTGCAGTGTGGCGTTGTAATGCCAGAATCGAGGATTGAAAAAGTAGCCGGGAAGTTTCATACTTTTTTTACCAAACGGTTTGACCGACAGTTGCATGAACGCATTCATTTTGCATCAGCGATGACTATGACCGGGCAAAATGAAGATACCATCAAAGAGAACCCTGCCAGCTATTTGGATATGGCGGAATTCATCCAGTACAACGGTGCCCAAAATAAACAAGACCTGCAGCAACTCTGGCGAAGGATTGTTTTTCATATTGCTGTTTCCAACACAGATGATCACCTGCGGAATCATGGTTTTATATTGACAGATACGGGCTGGATATTATCTCCGGCTTTTGATATCAATCCTTCTGTTGATAAAGATGGCTTGGCATTGAATATTGATACGCACAACAATGCCTTGGACTTTGAACTGGCAAAAAGTGTGGGAGAATATTTTCAGTTGAGTGATGCTGAAATGAATACTATCATCACAGAAGTGAAAACGGCTGTGAGTGGCTGGAAAAATGTAGTTCAGGAAATTGGTATTTCGAGGGCGGAACAGGAATTGATGAGTGCTGCATTCCGTTATTAAATGCAGGTAGCCATTGCTGTTATATTTCTTTCTCCTTAATCATCCTTACGCCTTACGCCTTTGTTGTTGTTCTCACCAACAAAATCAACACTTTCAATATCTCGTTTGCTTCTTTGCCATATCATTTGGATGTTGTTTTCATCACTACAAAATCATTTAATTCTATACGCATATGCTGCACTAAAACATGCAGGCAAGCTTAAGGATATTCTTATATTTATCAGATTGAAGGATTGGCAACCAATCTTTGATGGTGGCTGTAAAAATATTGTGGCTATTCTATTGGGCAAGGAAAAATCATTCGTTAATTTATACTATTGTGAATAAATATTTAGTCCAATATTTGTATATTGGATTTCTTTGCTTATCTTTGGACTAACTAATACATCACTATATGTCTTCACCCAAACAAATGGCCATTACCGAATCGGTATCCGAATTACGGAAGTTGCAAAAAGCTAGTATTCCCATAATAGCAACACGCATTAGAGCAATCATCGAGTTTAAGAAAAATGAAAAAACAGGTATATCTAAAAGAGAGGTGGCAGAAGCCATAGGCGTTAACCACAACAGTGTACAAACCTGGCGCAAAATGTACGAACAGGGCGGTATTGCAGCTGTTTTGCATTATAAGAAACAACCAGGACGTCCCT
>JBIIPY010000167.1:0-2819 GCA_044342365.1 Ferruginibacter sp.
TACTCCGCTTTCAGCCAACTGGATATTTTCTTCTCAACTAAATCAACTCGAAAATAAGATAAATGCCGCTCGCTGGAAGCGAGGCGGCGGCAACAGTATGATGATAGTTAGCCTCAAAAAATAAAATAATTCATATTCGTCATTAGCTTAATTCAGCCAGCGCTTTTTTGATTTTCGCAAACCCTTTTTCAATATTTTGAATGCTGTTGGCAAACGACAGCCGGATACAGTTTTCTTCACCGAAAGCCATGCCACTCACGGTTGATACATGTGCATCGTTTAACAAATACATGCTGAGATCATCTGTATTGTGGATGATATTCCCTGTTGGCGTTTTCTTGCCAAAGTATGATTTCACATCGGGGAATACATAAAATGCTCCGGGTGGTTCATTGCATAAAATACCAGGAATTTCTTTGATGAGTTCCAACACTTTTTCGCGGCGTTGTTTAAACGCTGCTACCATTTCATGGGTTGGTTTTAAATCTCCATTCAAAGCAGCGATAGCAGCCCTTTGCGAAATGGAGCATGTGGCACTGGTAAATTGCCCCTGTAGTTTATCGGCCGCTTTGGCAACAGCGGGAGCTGCAGCTATGTAGCCAAGTCTCCAACCCGTCATGGCATAACCTTTGCTCAATCCGTTGATCAATATTACCCTGTCTTTTAAAAAGTTAAACTGAGCAATGCTTTCGTGTTTGCCAACAAAATTGATGTGTTCATAAATTTCATCGCTTAAGATGTACACATCCGGATGTTGTTGAAATACTGCTGCCAATGCAGTCAGCTCTTCCTTCGAATACACTGCCCCTGTTGGGTTACAGGGCGAAGAAAACATAAAAAGTTTCGTGCGTTCGTTGATGGCTGCCGAGAGTTGTTCGGGTGTTATTTTAAATCCTGACTCCATGGTCGTTTTTACCATATGAGGCACCCCTCGTGATAATTTTACAATTTCACTGTAGGTAACCCAATAAGGAGTAGGTATGATCACTTCGTCGCCTTCATCTACCAACGACAATACGGTGTTGGCAATACTTTGTTTGGCTCCAGTGCTCACCACAATTTGTTCGGGTGTATAATCGAGATCGTTGTCTCTTTTTAATTTATTACAAACTGCTTCGCGTAAATCGAGGTAACCAGCTACGGGAGTATAGTGACTAAAATTATCATCGATGGCTTTTTTAGCGGCTTCTTTTATATGATCAGGTGTATCAAAATCAGGTTCTCCCAAACTCATGTCTGTAATATCAATCCCTTCAGCACGCAAGGCTCTGCCAAGCTTTGCCATCTTGAGGGTTTCCGGTTCGTTGAACCTGTTCATTAAAGAAGATAAAAGCATACAATCGATTTTGTTATGTGGCAAAAATAGCTATTTATCATAGGTAAACTGCAAAGAAGAAAGATCGGGCAAATGATTCCTTTTTCGTTTCAATTCAACATCATGCAATAAAATTCCCAAATTTTTCAGAAAAGGATATCCTATTGTTTCATAATCATATTTATCATCGTTTAAAATACCGTCACTGTTACAATAAATAGTGGCCGAAACAAAAAATTCAATTTTCTTTTCAAAGTCTACAATGTAGGCCACATCGGTCAATTGACCGTACGCATTGCCTACTTTGTTGAACAACCTTATGTGAGGAGGAAGATTTCCATTTTCAGTACCAAACAACAAAAACTTCGCATAGGCGTCATAGTAAGTAGTATCATAAGCGGGATACACGGTCTCTCTAGGATACTGCGACATATATTGTAATACAAAACGACGATCATCTTCAGAAATATTAAACCTTTTGTTTGCTGGTACAGATGCTGGAAATATCACTGCAATCATCATTTCATGCAAATCGGATAATGATATTCTGTTTTTAGAAGAAAAATCCATCGGCGACTCCACCAATTTGCCATTGCTAAAATACCCCTTGCCGATAAAATTTTTCCGCTCCGGATAATTGCGGGTTGCTTTCTTCAAAGGTTGTTCGTACAACAGTCGGTTGCTGCTATCGTAGAATTTAACGGGATTGCTGTGTTTGTTTTCATCGGCAGTTAAAGAAATACCCAACCGGTGCAGTATCTCAGCAGAATTATAACCTTTTTGTTTCAGTTTAGTGTTGATGTAATCTTGGCCCAAAAACTCGTACAACCTATTAGAAGCATCATTATCGCTCACCAATAAGATCTTTTTGATGTAGCTAGCAATGCTTGGATTTCCATCTGAAGTATTGGGATCGTTGTAAACAGCAGTTTGACCGCTGTAAGCGGCTTCTGTGATCATTGCGCTATTTTTATCCAAACCAGCAATGTTGAGTTCCTTTAACTTTTCCAATGCTAGCAACACGAAGGGAAACTTTACTGTTGAAGCTGGGTAGAAATAGTCGTTGTCTGCGGTATTAAAATAATGATGGGTAAATTCGGGTATGCCACTTTTTTTACGATCTACTTGGGTATAAACGATTTGCGCGTTCAGCATTTTTGCATTGGCCAAAATATCGCCCATTTTATTGTGGTGGGATTTTAAGAGATTCGTTAAAAAGATTTCCTCAGATGGTACGCTTACAACCGTTGCTGGTACCTTTTGTGCGGTACTAGGATCTTTTGCAGAAGTAGTTTTTGCGGGTGTTGAACAAGACATAAATAAAATGAATGTAATACCTATTGATAATAAATGGATAAATCGCATCATAGCTGCTTAAATTTGAATGCAAAATGGGTAAAATTCTAAAATAAACCATCATAAATTGTCAATCGGTTTTTCCCCTATCTTTGCACACTTCTAAAAAAATTAACAACAGCGCTAACAAAAGATTTTACAAAATGAA
>JBIIPY010000096.1:0-10281 GCA_044342365.1 Ferruginibacter sp.
GCTAAAGGTTTTAAAGCTTTATATCGGAAAGCAACTTAAATCTTGATGCTTACGGACCACAACTTTAGTTATAGAACCTTAATAAAATTTTTTACAAGTCAAAAAATAAGCCATCATTTGATGGCTTATTTTATTTACAGTGATTGTGTGTTATTTTCTTTTTATAATAATTGCACTTACTACCGGTCTCTCAACTCCAGCATCTCCTGGTCTTACAGTTCTACTTCCTCCAATTACCATTGAAGTAGATCCTCCACCATCTAAATTAATAGCATCTGTACAGCTCAATGATTTTAGTAATGCTGCAAAGTTGGCCAAATTAATTCCACTATAAGTTGGAGGGTTGTCGCCTTCTACTGCAACCATTAAAACAATACCGTTGGCATTATAGCCTATACCTGAACGTGGACGAGAAGAATTGTTATTTACATCAATTAACTCTTCTGCAGCTGTAAGATTTACTGTATTTGCTTTTAATAACATTGGCGAACCACCAATAGCACTATTCGTACTCCAAATACTTCCTCCTGCAGGGAAGGTAGCAGTAGGCACCGCTTGAGGAGCTGTATTTAAAGCATTGGGGCTAGGTGAGGGATATGAATATATTAAATCGTTACCAGCTCCTACATTGTAAATCCATGCTACACTTGGTACACCAGTTGAGGACACTCCAAATGCTGCTCTTGTAGGAAAGTAGGAAGTATTAGTACCATTAAAAGACCTTGTAACTGCTTTAATATTAGCAGATGAAACAGCATTGTTATATTTTACTAAGCTGTATGATTGATTGCCCCCATAAAAGCCACCATTAATACAGGCATAAACTGAACTTATGCCTGATTCTGCATTATAGATATTTGTTGGTGTAGTTGCCGTTGTTGCCACTACTGGTTTAAATTCAATATTGCTATTCTTACTATCATAAGCCAAACAAAATGCTTTTATAGTTTGCCCTTGAAAAGTACTGTCAAATTGATACACCTGAATTCCTGCTGGAAATGAAGTGCCAAAAGTTGGACTTACTTTCCAGCCAGCTGGTAGGGTAATTAAATTTGTAACTACTGGAGGCGGTGTTGGTATAATAGGAATAACTGGTGTTACTTCTTTACTTTTTTTACAGCTTACAGTTGCAAATAGCATTACTAATAGCATAAATTGTATTGCAAATTTTTTCATTGAAGAATGATTTAATTTAATTGTATTGAAATTATATTTTGCAGCGTTTAATTTTTTTAAAATAAAAAGAAAGATAATAAAAAATATTATAAACTACATCTCAATATTAATATATATTATTAAAGTTGGTGCACATATTCATAAATAAAAAACCCCCTGAAACAAGATTGATGATATGTTCAATGTAATGATCGGTTATACCGATTAAACAAACAATATAGTCCAATATCGGCTATCGCCTCATTGTACTATTTGGTTGATACCATCGGCATTTACTCCCGAAAGCATTCGGGATAAGATTTATAAAATATTGGCATATTATATAAATCACATTGGTATTAGATGGCGACGCTATTATTTTCCCTTTATTCTGAAAAAACCTTTTATAATTAGTGTAAACCTTATTTTGGTAGAGTTGTAGATCCTCATGGCAATATGGAACCCTCTGTAAGTCCTAAGCCCTTTTATGCTAATTAGGTTATTTCAGCTAATTTTTTATTTGACGATTATGATAAATGTACCCCAATGGAAAATCGTTGAGAATGCTCATTTTTATTAAAGGAAGGTAAACACTTCACCTCAAAAAAGGATGTTAACTTGATACACAATACGCTAAATTTAAATTAAGCTTACTGCATAGCTAATATCTTTCCTCTGGCAATCAAACAAGCGCCCATTACACCAGCTTTTTCACCCAGCTTCGACAATTTTAATTGTGTGTCGCTGTTTACTAAACTCAATGAGTATTTGTTGATGGCACTGCGGATGGGGAGCCGCAGATAGTCGCCAGTTTCTGAAAGGGTTCCACCCAAAATCAACGATTCGGGGTTAAATAAATTGATGAGCATGGCAATTCCTTTGCCTAATTTTTCACCAATCTCCGCCAAGATTTCTATGCAGAGAATATCTTCATTTTTGGCAGCCATGATGATGTCTTGTAAGGTTATGGCAGCCTGATCTTTCTTTTTTTTGATGATGATTGATGAAGATCCCTGTGCCAACCTTTCATTGAATTTACGAATGAGCGCCAATCCCGATGCCTCCGTTTCTAAACAACCTTTTTTACCACAATGGCAAATAATTTCATTGTTGAAGAAGGGAACGTGACCAAACTCTCCGCTGAATCCAGATTTACCGTAGTATAATTTTCCGTCTATTAAAATGCCCAAACCAATGCCATAGTCGATGTTTACAAACAACACGTTGCGGGCATTGTTGAGATCGCCACCACAAAACTCTCCAAATGCCATAGCACGGGAATCGTTTTCTAAAAAAGTTTTGATGCCCAATTCTTTTTGAATGATTGCTGCCAGCGGCTCTTCGTTAAAATGAAAATAGCTATAGCTGTATCCAGTGGTATTGTTGATACGGCCAGATAGGTTGATGCCAATGCCTAAAATTTTTTCCCGAAGTTTTACGGGTTGTTCTCCAATAAAGCCTTTGATCACATCCAGCAATTGTTGTAGGGAGGCAGCTGTATTTTCTAAATTATAAGGTATTTTTTCTTTTAAGGTAACCAGGTGTTTTTTAAAATCAAGTAACCCAATGTTGATGTAATATTTTTTTACATCCACTCCTATAAAATAACAAGCATCTGATACTAAACCATAAATACTGGCTTTCCGTCCCCCAGTAGAGTCAAACTTTCCATTGTCTTTAATGAGTTTATCTTCTATTAATTCATTGATTAAACTGGTTATTTTGGGTACACTGCTATTGAACTCCTTGCTCAACTCCGTAATGGTACTTTGTCCGTTCTGGTCTAAGTAGTGAATAATTAATTTCTTAAGCGATTTGTTTTTATACAACACACCCGAGGCATTGTCATCATTGAAAACCGAAAATAATTTGGTGCCTTTTGCCATGCTGTTTACTGGTTGCTAAATTTTTTAAGGAATAGGATTCGTAAGCTACAAATAATTTACAAATAGTATTTAACATTCTGAGCTGCAAAATTCACACTTTTTTAAATTAACATTCATTTGCCTCCTTGCTACAGTTTCAACAAAGGTATAAAAGCAGCCGTTTTTACTTAAAACAAGTAATGTTTCCTTTTGATTAGGTATCTTCTTGTTTTACTCTATGTTGGTAATTTTTTAACCCATACAGGTATCACTCCAAAAGCTGATGGCACATCAACATTTCAATAAATAAATAAAATTATTAAGTAATCCTTTGTTCATAATAAATATTACTATATTAGTATCTGATTTGGGTATTACTTAATTATTAAACCGCCATTCATGTTTGCCAACCAGCCTGCTTTTGCTGAGAAAAATCTCATTGCGCAGTATAGTGAATTGTACAGAACCGAACTCATCCAACATATTTTGCCCTTTTGGCTACAAAACAGTAAAGATGAGGTAAATGGAGGTTATTTTACTTGTTTAGACGCCGCGGGTAGCGTGTACGATACGGATAAGTTCATGTGGTTGCAAGGAAGGCAAGTGTGGTGTTTTGCATATATGTATACCCATGTTGAGCAACGACAAGAATGGCTCGATTTTGCACTGCATGGTGCAGCATTCATGAAAAAATATGGGAGAGACGAACATGGCAATTGGTATTTTTCCCTAACGGCTGATGGTAAACCTTTGGTACAGCCTTACAACATTTTCAGTGACTGTTTTGCTACAATGGCATTCGCTGCTTTAGATAAAGCCAGCCCCTCTGACGAGTGGAAAAAATTAGCCGTAGATACTTTTGAGAATATTTTGGCACGTCGCAAAAATTCGAAAGGCATCTATAATAAAGCTGTTTCAGGTACCCGGCCATTAAAGAATTTTAGTCTGCCCATGATTCTTTGTAACCTGGCACTTGAACTAGAACATCTTTTGGGTTCCGAAAGGGTGAATGCATTTTTGCCGGAAGTGATACACGAAGTAATGGAAGTATTTTATCAGCCAGATACGGGTCTCATTTTAGAAAATGTGTATGAAGACGGCAGTTTTTGCAATAGTTTCGAAGGAAGATTGCTTAATCCTGGTCATTCTATTGAAGCCATGTGGTTTATCATGGATCTCGGAGTGAGAACTAAAAACAACGCACTGGTACAAAATGCAAAGAACATCATGTTGCGTACTTTAGAACATGGATGGGATAGTGAGTACGAAGGAATATTTTATTTTCTCGATTACAAAGGTTGCCCAGTGCAACAATTAGAATGGGACCAAAAATTATGGTGGGTACACGTAGAGGCATTGGTTGCATTGGCAAAGGGCTATCTGCTAACAGGTGATGAACGATGCGCGCAATGGTTCGAAAAAGTGCACCAGTACACTTGGAAGCATTTTAAAGACCCGCTACATGATGAATGGTTTGGATACCTCAACAGAAGAGGAGAAGTGCTTATTGATGCTAAAGGAGGTAAATGGAAAGGATGTTTTCATATACCTCGTTCGTTGTACCAGGTTTGGAAAACGTTGGAATCATTGTAAAAATTGAATGTTGAACACTACACTGATATATCGATTGCTTTGCTTGTTTCTTTCTTGTGCTATTAGTCAATTGGCTTTTGGGCACGAAAAAATTCATGTCAAAGTTCTGGTCGTGGGCGCTGGTGCAGGCGGCACTGCCGCTGCATTGCAATCGGCTTCCATGGGTGTGCAAACAATACTTACAGAGGAAACGATCTGGCTCGGCGGAATGCTTACCAGCGCGGGTGTATCGGCCATTGACGGCAATCATCAACTACCATCAGGTATATGGGGAAACTTCAGAAACCGCTTGTATCAATATTATGGTGGTGCCACAAAAGTTGAAACGGGCTGGGTGAGCAATACGTTGTTTGAACCGCATGTGGGTGACAGCATTTTTAAATCGATGGCAGCAGCGCAACCCAATTTAAAAATTTTATACCAGCATCGATTTATAAAAACGTTGTTTAGAAACAAAAAAATAAACGGCGCTGTTTTCCTCAACCTAGTTACGGGTAAAGAAATTCAGATCCTCGCCCAACAAACCATTGACGCTACTGAGCTTGGTGATGTAATGGCATCCGCCAATGTGCCTCATCATATTGGTATGGAAGCCAGCAGTGAAACAGGTGAACAGGTAGGCGTTCCAGCTACCAACAATATTGTGCAGGATTTAACCTATGCAGCCATATTGAAAGATTATGGCCCACAGGCAGATTGTACCATCGTAAAACCCGTTGGCTACAATGCTGCTGAGTTTGATGCTGCTAATACCAATTTTTACAACAACAAATCACGACCGACACCTTCAGTTGATGCGCAAAAAATGTTGAGTTACGGCAAATTGCCCAATAAAAAATACATGCTCAATTGGCCAACTTTCGGAAACGATATTTATTTAAATATTGTATCCTTAAATGTGGAGGAGCGGAAAAAAGAATTGGATAAAGCGAAAGAACAAACCAAAAGATTCATCTACTTTATTCAGTATGATCTGGGCTTTAAAAACCTTGGATTGGCCGATGATGAATTTCCAACTGCCGACCGCTTTCCATTCATCCCTTATCATCGAGAGGGCAGAAGGTTGGTAGGCTTGGTACGATTGCGCATCAACGATATTGCTACACCCTTTTACCAATCTACCGCATATTACAGAACAGGCATCTCGGTGGGCGATTATCCCATCGATCATCACCACAAAAAAAATGACCAGGCGCCACAGCATCTTAATTTTTATCCTATACCTTCTTACAATATTCCGCTGGGCGCACTGATACCAAAGCATCACAAAGGATTGATTGTGGCAGAAAAAGGCATCAGCGTAAGCAATGTGGTTAACGGTACCACAAGGCTACAACCCGTAGTATTGGGCACAGGGCAGGCCGCTGGTGCATTGGCAGCATTATCTGTTCAACTAAAAAAACAAGCATATCAAGTTTCAGTAAGAGCTGTACAAACTGAGCTGCTGCAAGCTGGCGCTTACATCATGCCTTACAATGATGTAAAGCCCACTCATCCTCATTTTTTAGCTATTCAAAAAATTGGGGCAACCGGTATTTTAAAAGGAATCGGCGAACCCAATCAATGGGCAAACCGTACTTGGTTTTATCCCGATTCTGCTATTGAAACATCAACTTTTGTAAAAGATTTTAATGAGTATAAATCATTGGTTTTTGAAACAACTAATAAAAGCTTAACTGTAAATGATTTATTTAAAATAATTGTTACGAATACTTTTTTGTTTGAAAAAGCACCTACAGAAGCAACCGCTTTTTTACAAAAAAGTTGGACGGAAGCAGGATTAAAAAATTTGGATTTAAATAGAAATATAAAACGTTTTGAAGTAGCTGTGATGATTGATAAATGGTTAAAACCGTTCGAAAGCAACACAGTTGATTACCTAGGAAATTTTAAAAACTAAACACTAACAATTGCTACACAAAAAATTAAACATTATGAGAAAGATGCTGCTAATGCTGCTATTGCTTTTTACCAGTTTTATGGGTATAAAAGCGCAGAACACGAAAGTAACTGGCAGAGTTACGGATGCTACTACAGGTTTACCTGTAGAGTCTGCCTCTATTACAATTAAAGGAATTGGAAAAGGTGTCTCAACTAATAGTAATGGTAGTTTTTCCATTACTCTGCAACAAGGAGCCACTCTTGAAATTACTAGCCTTGGCTACGAAATGAAAGAAGTAGTAGTAACCGAAGGTTTGATTAATGTTTCATTAACCAAACAAAACAACAACTTAAGTGAAGTAGTAGTAGTTGGTTATGGTACCCAAAAAAGGGCCAACTTAACAGGTTCGGTCGTTCAATTGAATAATGAGGCGCTCATCAAACGACAAGTGTCAAGTACCAGTCAGGTACTACAGGGACTTGCGCCAGGTGTTACCGTACAACAGCAATCAGGTAAGCCCGGAGCAGATGGGGCATCTATCAGAATTCGTGGAGAAAGTTCCATATTAGGAAATAGTAGTCCATTGATTGTTATTGATGGTTTGCAAATGCCAACAGGCACAGGCCAAGATGCTTTAAACAATATTGATCCCAATGTTATTGAAAGTATAACGGTTTTAAAAGATGCAGCTTCCACTGCTATTTATGGCAATAGAGCCAGTGCAGGTGTTATAGTTGTAAAAACAAAAAGAGCTTCAAAAAAAGGGTTGGAAGTAAGCTATAATAATTTTTTTACTAAGCAAAGTTTTACAGCACTGCCAGAACGTGTTGGGGCAATAGATCATATGGAGTTGAGTAACATAGCCTATTTAAACCAATTTCCTACAGGGACAGCTTTACCTTTTAGTGTTGCATTAATTGATAAATACAAAACAACGCCGGCTAATAATTTTGACGTGATAAATACGGATTGGGAAAAGGAAATATTCACCAACAGCGGATTTATGCAAAATCATAATGTTCAGCTTATCTCAGGTGGTGAAAGGGTAAATATTTTTTCTTCTTTTACTTTTTTTGATCAACAAGGGTTAATTCAAAATAACAGTTTCAGAAAATATGATATTCGTATTAATCCTGAATTTAAATTAAGTGATAAGCTAACTTTAAACGGCGTGTTCGGTTATACAAATAGTAACACAATCAACCCCTCTACAGGTAGTGCTGAATTTATTATTCGCCAAGCAATTGGTTTGCCTGCAATTGGAGGTGGAAGATATGGGCCAGGAATCTTTGGTACAGCTGCACAATCAAACAATAGAAATCCTATTGCAATGGCAGAGGCAACCGGAAATTCTAATTCCGAAGCCAACACCTTACTTACCAGAGTGGCACTCAATTATCGTCCAATTAAAGGATTAGAATTGGATGCATCTTGGGGTCGTGAAAAAAGAAATCCATACACAAAAACATTTCAAAAAAATGCCGACATTTATACGCCTAACATATCGACTGGCCAATACGACATAACATCGGTTTGGCCTGGTGTTACCAGGTTAAGTGAAACATGGAGAGACGATGTATATCAGGTATTATCTGGGCAGGCTGCATATTCTTATAAAATAAATAACGATCATTCCTTTAGGGTATTGGTTGGGGCACAACAAGAGTTAACAACCCAATATTTTTTCGGGGCATCTCGCGAAGGTTTTATAAACCCAAATCAACCATATCTTAACCTGGGATCTAGTAATATTCAAAATAATGCTGGTGCCAATGAATTGGCTTTAGTAGGCTTTTTTGGGCGCCTAAATTATAGCTTCAGAGATAAATATTTATTCGAAGTGAATGCGAGAAGAGATGGTTCTAGTCGTTTTTCTCAAGTAAGAGATAAACAATGGGGAAATTTTGGCTCCGCTTCTGCAGCCTGGATTTTCTCTAAAGAAAATTTCTTCAGTGGTGTTTCTAAATTCATCAGTTTTGGTAAGCTGAGAGGTTCTTTTGGTGGAAATGGTAATCAGAATATAGGATCTAATTATGTGTTTGATGCGTTTTATCAGCAAAGTAATTATGGAGCTATTCCCAACATCAATGGAACAAATACCTATTTTAACAATCTTAATACCTTGGGAGTTGCTATTCTACAATTTGCCAATCCTGACCTAAGCTGGGAAACTTCTCAACAATGGAACGTTGGTGTGGACCTTAGTTTTGCCAAACATTTTACACTAACTGCTGACGTTTACAATCGTACAATAAAAAATATGATTCTACCTCGTACACTTCCTTCATCTGCGGGAGGATTAAGCGACCCATTTGTGAATGCTGGCAGTATGGAAAATAGGGGATGGGAATTAGCCTTGAATTATAAAACGAAGGGTAAGAAATGGGGTTTTGATGCCACTTTTATGTTGTCGGATGTTAAAAATAAAGTTACAGAATTGGTACCTGGCCTGCCATTTATCGGAGGTGGAAGCTCAAGAACTCAACCTGGTTATGCACTTAATTCTTATTTTGGTTTACAAGCACTGGGATATTATGCTGATTCAAACGATATAAAGACTTCTCCTACATTGTACGGTTCTGGATGGAGTACAAATCCTGCAATAGGTCCTAAGCCAGGCGATCTAAAATATGCAGATATCAGCGGTGTTGATGGTAAGCCAGACGGAAAAATTGATGATAATGATAGAACATTTATTGGCAATAATTTTCCTAGGTATGAATATAGTATAAACCTAAATATCAGCTATCAAAATTTTGATCTTAATATTTTTGGACAAGGTGTAGGTATGCGAGATAATTTTCTGAGTGGTACAGGTGCTGTTCCTTTTTTAGCCACTGATTTCATTCCTTCTTTATTAGACATTCATAAGGATTACTGGACTCCACAAAATCCAAATGCTACATTCCCTAGATTAGTAGCTGGAGGAGGTTCTTATACAAATAATTACAGAGCTTCAGACTGGTATATAAGGAGTGCCTCTTATTTTAGATTTAAAAATATAAATCTTGGCTACAGCCTTCCGGCAAATGTTCTAAGCAAGGTTAAAATTTCTGCTTTAAGGGTTTTTGTGAGCGGACAAAACTTATTTACAATTACCAAAGCATGGAATGGATTTGATCCTGAGATCAATAACGCTAACGGAGAATTTTATCCTTTAATGCGAACTTATACCGCAGGTTTGAATGTAACTTTTTAAAAATATAAATTTAAAAAAATGAAAAAATTATTATATATCCCATTTTTGTTGCTTTTAATAACAATGTGGGGTTGTGAAAAATATCTCGACAGAAAGCCTTTAGATGCTTCAGCTAGCACTACTTTTCTGAGTAACCAGAATGAAATGGAACAAAGCTTAAACGGTGTATATGCAGCCAATTTGTGGACTTTCCCAAATAATACGCCGCTTTTGTTTGCAATTGAAGCTTCTACAGATATCGGTATTCGTCGGGATCAAAATTCAGAAGATTTTATAGCCTTGGGAGAAGGTAACTTTTTTATTAATAACACCATTGTAAATTCAAGCTGGAGCCAAGGATACAGATTGATTCAGAGGGCTAACCAACATTTGTTTGGCATGCAAAACGGGAAAAATAATGTTTCCCCGCAGTATTTCGGACGAAACAAAGGAGAAGTTTTAGTATTAAGAGCTTGGGGTTATTTTCAATTATTATACATGTTTGGCGACTTACCCTATTATAAAACGCCTCCTACTGTAGAAGAGGTATTGAATGCTACCAGAACGCCTGTTGCTACAATTGTGGCAGATTTGTATAAAGATTTAGA
>JBIIPY010000039.1:0-22554 GCA_044342365.1 Ferruginibacter sp.
ATGCCAGCCTGGATGTTTCATGCCCAAGCGCCCCCACCTAAACATATATTTGATCCCAACATCCCAGGTATTACCTGGGTAGATCTTGTTTTTCCATTTTTTTTATTTAGTATGGGTGCCGCCATACCGCTTGCTTTAAATAAAGAGGTTCAAAATAAAACTAGTCTTTTCCAAATAACAGGCATCGCAATTAGAAGATATTTATTACTCGCTTTTTTTGCTTTGTTTTTAGAACATATGAAAGCTTGGGTGCAAGCAACTAAACCCACTGCAATTGAATATTCATTATCTATTGCAGCATTTGCTTTATTATTTTTTCAACTATATGAAAATAAAAATAAAGCTAAAAAAAAATTATTTATCGGTCTAAAAGTTTTAGCCTTTTTGCTAGCCTTATTATTATTGTATTTTCTGCCTTTTAGTGGTCATGGCTTTATGTTTACTAAAACTGATATCATCATTATTGTGTTGGCTAATATGGCCTTTTTTGGCACCATGATATGGTGGGTTACCAGAAATCAGGTATGGTTAAGGGTGGGCATATTGCCTTTAATTATGGGAGTATTTTTGGCCGCAAATAATCCGGCCGATGGTTGGGCAAAAATACTATACCAATTTTCAAACATAGGTACGTTTAAATTTGATTGGCTATACCAGTTTTATTTTTTAAAGTATTTATTTATCATCATTCCAGGCACTATTGCTGGCGAATGGTTATTGAAATACAAAAACGAAAATGAATTGCCCGCGCACAATAGAACCAATGTATTAATGATAGGTTTATTGGCATTTACATTGGTAATCACCAATACAATCTTCTTATTTAATAGGCTGCTTTTTTTAAATCTTTCTATTACATTGGCTTTACTATTAGCTATTTATTTTTTGATAAAAAAAGTTGATATAAAAGCAAATCCATTGCTATTTCATTTTTTTCAGGCAGGTGCTTATCTATTGATCACCGGGTTATTTTTTGAGGCATACGAGGGAGGGATAAAAAAAGATCGTTCTACCTACAGTTATTATTTTGTAACAAGCGGTCTTGCTTTTTGTATGCTAATAGGGCTTACCACAATGTCTGTCACAAAAACCGGTACCTCACTCATTCATTATTTAAGTATCAATGGCCGTAATCCTATGGTAGCCTATGTAGCAGGTAGTTTATTGCTAACTCCTTTATTGCATTTAACCGGTGCAATATTCATTTTTGATAGTATGAAGCAGAATGCTTGGATGGGTTTTTTGAGAGGTATATTATATACAGGCATTGTTTCGTTGATTACTATATATTTTGTTAAACGAAAATGGTTTTGGAAAACATAGTTTTACAGAATATACCTGTATTTTTTTAAAAGATGTTGCATACTTATTTCATTATAAAATAAGAATGGGCTGCTCTACTATTCAATTAATATTAATTTGTTTATTGTTAAGCCACTACCTGGGTGCAAGCTTTTAATTTTCACAGATGTGACCATTGCTTTCTTCTGGAAAAAATGAAACAAGGTTTTTACATCTTTACCATTTGTATGCGCAAAAATATTTCGGCGATCTGCTTCAGCTCTAACATCTACGGCATAACGGATATCTTTTTCATAAACCATTTCTTCTTTGTTAAAAAACTGTATGATGGCAACTTTTGTTCCCTCTACTAAAATATTTTCTGTTGATGCTTTTAACTCAAAGCCCGAAGTTGAAATCGTATTCCACTTAAAATGGTAAACATCAGGCAAATTCATTTGTGCTGAAGCTGTACAATTTTGAAATTGCATACGCTCTGCAACACTCCAGCCATTTCTGTTGTCAATTGGTTTTCCTTGTGAATAAAACCTACTGCTCCATTCTTCAATAGGATTATAAGGAAGTTTTTCGGGTAATTCTTTTCTTCCGCTCCATGAGTAATCCATTGCTAATATATAAGCACCAAACTGTTCAATGTTTTGCAACATATTTTTTTCGCTGCTTTCAAAATCTGCCCAGGTAGTTTGCAATACCCCTGCATTTTCATCAATAGCTGCATGAATAAAACCCCTCACATTGTTAGGCCATAACCAGGGAGATGCAATGGGCAGATGGTTGTTTTGTTTCCAAACCTGTAAATTGGTCTTGTAAACAGACGGATCAGGATTGTTGAGGTAATGCCAGTCGGCAATATAAGTACCTGCAGGAATAAAACTTCTGATGGTGGCTGCACGTTCTTTGGTAACACCATTTAATGCATCTGGTCCCTCTCCCGGCGCCAAACCCATATCGCCCCAAATCATCAGCTTTGCCTTTTTCTGTTCTGCATAGTTATTCAAAAATTTAATTTGTGTCTTGAAATATTCTATTTCTTTTTCTCTTGGTTGGTTAAAACCTATCATGCCAATTTCATCGAATCCAATGTGGATAGTTGTTGGTTTTAGTAAGTTAAAAGTTTCGTCCCATATTTGTTTTACTGCATACTGAGCTTGAGGCAGCGATGGATTTAAAGTGTAAGGATAATCTGGGTTAACTGCCATAAAACGATTCTCTTTGGGTTTAAAAAACCACTCCATATGACCAAGGCTTTGAATTAAAGGAATAGGTTCAGTATGGTTCAGCCGCAGGTAATCAAATTCAGCTTTTAAATCTTTCATAGGTACTGAAATACTATTGTGAATTTCAGGTCGGCTTTTCCATTCAGCCTGTTCACATTGTAGCACAACTTTGTTCATTTTTAAGGGAAAAAGAATTTGGTCATACATCCGCTTGTGCAGTTGCCACGAGCTGGGTCCTGTAAACATATGAATACCTCTCCAAGCAACGGATGGCTCATCCTTAATGATCCCTTTTGGTATTATTAGTTTTCCGTTTACATTCTTAGTAATTGCTGCTAAAGTATTTATGGCATGTTGTAGGCCTTGCTGCGTTTTAAATGCTATAAGAATTATATTTTCTTTTACTTCAATCGTATAACCCTCCTCCGCCAATGCATCACTTTGTGTAGTGATAATATTTGGAAAATAATTATTACCAATTTGCCAATGCAGCTGGATGATATTTCTATATTGTTTCATTACATCAGTTATCAAGCCATATTTATCTTTTGGAATAATGTAAGCTTGATCTGTTAACTGAATAAATTTTGGCTGCGGTAACAATACACTTTGTTGAACGTTTGCAGTCCAGACGTTTTTTACAAAGCCAACGTCAATACTTTTCGTTATGCAACTTTTTTTAAATTTTTGAACAGCCTTTACCTCTTCTATCATAAAAGAACGCTGTAGCTTAAAAGAATCAGTTACAAGGATATTTTCATCATATAATAACATGTATTGAGATCGTTTCGAATACTCTTTAATACCAGGCTGAAGATCGGCTTCTAATCTCACTTTGAAAGGATGAGAAGCAGTAAATTTAAAAGTGCCGAACGCTGTTGTAGCGAAAAGTGTTTTCTCATTAAAAAGTTTCCAGTCATTTATGTCTGATTGCAACACGGAGCTCCATTTGGCTTCTTTTAAATAGGGCAACCATATTTTAGCATATACAATGTCGGCTAATCCATCATCTTTCAGATTCCATTTACAATCAAAATGCATATTTACCTTGGTGTCTTCCTGTTCAAGCTGATAAACTCCATCTACAGCTGTATTTTTGCTCCCAATAAATAGCTGGTCATTTCCTGATTTAGGCGAATATGCATCTTGTTCCCACCAGGTGAAATAATAATGATGTTGCTTCTTATCCGAAGTAAAGAAATTGATCTCAGACCCTGTAATCCAGCTTATATTATTAGTAGTTACATGTAGCCCTTTTTTAGGGATTAAGCTTGCGGTTGTTTGCGAAAATAATAACGACGTTTTTAAAAAAAGTAAAAGTATCCCAACGATAACTTTGAGTTTATTTGAAATATTAGTACACATTGTAAACTAATTTTCCTCCTTGTAATAATTGTTGATGACCGATTGATACTACCGGAATTGATTTTCCATTCAATAAAACAGATTCAATGCCTTTATCATTTTTTTCAATCAATTTATTAACTCGTATTCGTAATTTTTTTTTGTTAGGCATCAAAATGGTTGCTTTATTTACAAGGGGATAACCAAATACATATTCTCCCGAAGCTGGATTCATAGGGTACATTCCAAGACTGCTCCAGATGTACCAGGCACTCATTTGTCCGCAATCGTCGTTTCCTGTTAAACCATCAGGGCCGTTTTTATACATGCTATCTGCCACTACGGTTAACCATTTAGCTGCTTTTTCTGGATGACCCAATTTTGTGTACATATAGATAATGTGATGGCTCGGTTCATTGCCATGAGCGTACTGACCAATTAGCCCGGTAACATCTGCAGAAACATTTTCGCCATGTAGCTCCGAAGGGGCAGTAAACAATTCATCTAATTTCTGCACCAATTTTTCTTTGCTTCCATACAACTTGGCCAAACCTTCAACATCGTGTGGTACAAAAAAACTGTGTTGCCATGCGGTGCCTTCAATGTACTGGCCTTCAAACCCGTGCTCACTCAACAAGGGGTCGAATGGCTCCATGAATTTACCCATACTGTCTTTTCCTCTCATGAAGCCAGTGCTGGCATCAAACAATTTTTGGTAACTCAACGCTCTTTTAGAAAATAGAATGGCGTCTGCTTCCTTACCTAATTTTTTGGCTACCTGTGCAATGCACCAATCATCAAATGCGTACTCCAGTGTACTGGTTACACTCCATCCTTGTTTATCCTGCGGAATGTATCCATATTGTATAAATTCCGGAGTGCCGCGTTGGTTTTGAAATGCAGAAGCTCGCATGGCTTTGTATGCCAATTCATAATCAAATCCACGCATGTTTTTTAAGATGGCATCGGCAATGATGGGAACACTGTGGTAACCTGTCATGGTATTGCCTTCCCATGTACTAATGTCCCAAACAGGCAGTAAGCCATTGTCTTCATACAATTGTAACATGCTGTTGATCATGTCTGGTAGCCGCTCCGTTTGGGTGATGGTAAACAAAGGATTCAATGCCCTGAACACATCCCACTGCGAAAAAACGGTGTACTTGTTTTTTCCTTTCGTAAATCGAAGTTGTTTGTTATCGTGTGTTTGGTATTCACCGTTTTTGTCGCTGCTAATCAATGGTGCCAGTGCAGTCCTATACAAAGCGGTATAAAACCTGGTAGCAAATTGCGCATCATTTGTGTTGATCTTTATTTTTTGCAATTCTTTTTCCCATAGTTTTTCCGCGGCTTTGGTAGTTTTTATAAAAGTGCTGTTCTTATTATGATTCAGTTCTTCCAATGCTTTTGCGGTGCTCACAGTACTTAAACTAACTTTTACATTTAGTTTCTGTACATTTTTAAATTGCATCACCAATTTTACATCTTTTCCAAAACCTTGGTTGGGAGAATGAGCCGTATCATCTATAAATATATGATGTTGGATTGGGGAAGAAAACCTCGCAGCAAAATATACTTTTTGTCCCTTTGCCCAGCCAGTACTGTAACGATACCCGGTAATGGTATAGGGATCTTCTATAGACAACATGCCATTGGTAGACTTATCCCAGTTAATGGCGAAGCCCATATCAAAACGCAGCCATCCATTGCCATTTGGAAAATGATATTGATGAAATCCTGTTCTTTCATTAGAGGTGAGTTCGCATAAAACACCATTGCTTAATTTAACCTTGTAATAACCAGGCTTGGCCGATTCATCCTGATGCGAGAATGGAATTTTGATTTTCTCTTTTCTTATTTCGCTGGTATCTGTAAGGGGCAGTACAGAAACATCACACCAATCACCAATGCCTGTTCCACTTAGGTGGGTGTGACTAAAACCGGCGATGTTTTTGCTGCTATAATGATATCCACTGCACCAATCCCAACCATCATCTCCATTGTCTGGGCTGAGTTGTACCATTCCAAATGGCACAACCGCACCGGGATATACATGTCCGTGTCCTCCTGTTCCTAAAAACGGATCTACATATTGGGTGAGTTTTTGGGCATACCCTGTTAGGCTAGCCATACCCATTAGTGTAATCAAAAAAATTTTCATACCGCTGTTCTCTTATTGAATGTAAGGGTACTGAAATTTAAACCAATTGCTGTTATTGGACAACCCTTCATAAAAGAAAAAAACTTCTCCTTTAAAACCACTGGTTCTATTGGTCTTAATCATACTCGTCAAAAAGGTGGAAGATGCATCGTAACTTCCAGACCTCAACAATACACCGGGATAAAGCGGTATGGTTGTGCTTCTATGATATGTTTTTTGTTGAGCTACAGTGGCATTGTACGCTGTAATATCATACCGATAACATTGAGGTATCACGGCATCAATCCATGAACTATCTACCCAAGTAGGCCAATCTTGCAAGTACTCATTGTAGCCAAAAGGGTAGGGGCTAGGCGACATGGTGAATTGCACGTTAGGTTTAATATTTTTTACTTCATTGCGCAAGCGTTTAACAAAGCTGTTTAATTTTTTGGCTCTCCAACTTAACCATCCAGCATCATTGATGGAAGTTGGCGGCGCGCTACCACCGTTTTCAGCCCTATACAATGCAACAGTAAATGGGTCGTAGCCTCCCGTGGTAGGCATTGCTGGTAATCGATCATCCCCTTGTACACCATCTATATTGTAGTTGGTTACCAATTCCTTAAAAAGATCAATCATAAATTGTTGTACTTCTGGGTGAATGCCATTGAGCCAGTCAAAGCCATTTTTAACTACTAAATTCCCATTGATGTCTTTAGCAGCCCAATTGGGTTTTGCTGCAACTATGGGGCCACCATTGGCAGAGTAAGAAGAGGAAAAACCATACTCAAACCAGGCATGTACTTTCAATCCTTCTGCGTGTGCTTCCTCAATGGTTTCTCTTAATGGGTCTCTGCCACTAAATCTTTCCATGATAGGAATACCAATCAAATTAGACATCACCGTGCTAGGATAAGTAGTGCGCGCATTATTGTATACTACCACAAAAATGGTATTAATGCCCGATGCTTTACAATTGGCTACCATACCTTTAATATTGATTCTACTGTCTAAGGCAGTGCTAGCAGTTGTAGTTACCCAAACGCCCCGCATAGCATTAGGATCCCAAACAGGAGGTAATGGTGTTATAGGTGTGATTGGTGGAGTAGGTTCAGGTTTATTTTTTTCACTACAGGCAGATATGCCTACCGTAATAGCAATAAATGATACGATGGCGTATTTTACAAACGGCAGAACCTTTTTCATAACTAATAATATTTATTATAAACCATAAACTTAATAAATATATTTATAAATTACGTCTAATTCTCTAAAACGATTGCTATGAAGTTGCTTTTGCCTGATCTACTCATTATTGTCTTTTACATTCTCATTAGCATTTTTATTGGTTTCTGGATGAGCCGACGCTCGGCCAAAGGAATGAAGGAATATTTTGTGGGCAACAATAATATGAAATGGTACTGGCTTGGGTTAAGCAACAGCTCTGGAATGTTTGATGTGAATGCTGTATCATGGAGGGTAGCATTGCTGCTGATGTACGGTATACAAAGTGTTTGGATCCCTTGGGTTTGGCCTGTATGGAACCAAGTGTTTGTTATGATATTTTTATCGAGCTGGTTGCGTAGAAGCGGGGCTATGACGGGTGCAGAATGGATGCGCATCCGCTTTGGCGACAATACAGGAGGCAAGCTAAGCCACATCATTGTGGTCGTTTTTGCAGTTACAGAAGTTATTATTTCTATTGGTATTTTTTTTACAGGCATTGGCGGCTTGGCGGCACAGCTACTCCCCGATATCGCGATAGGTTCAGGAAAGGCAGTATTGGTAAGTAGTGCTTCTATGTACGCCATTATCATTTGTTTGCTCACCACGCTGTATTCTGTTAAAGGTGGTATTTATTCGGTGGTAGCCACTGAGGTGATGCAATTTATCATCATGACCATTTGTTGTTTCATCGTTTTGTGGTTGGGTATGACGAGTGTACGTTCTACTACTTTACAAACCTTTATCCCCGAGGGCTGGCTCGACTTCTGGCCAAAAAAAGAAATTCTTTACAATTGGCCCGCGCCTTATGAAATGCTGGAAAAAGAATCTTTGCAAAATGGTTTTAAAATGATTGCAGGTATGGTGGGTTTGATGATCGGAAAAGGAATTCTAGCCAGTTTGGCGGGTCCGGTTCCCGGCTTCGATATGCAGCGATCTTTTAGTTCACAAAACCCAAAAGATGCTGCTAAAATGAGTGGATTTACCATCTTGGTATTGTTCATTCCTTTGTATTTTATGGTGGGCGGTTTTTCATTACTGGCCATCGAAGAATTGCCGACGTCTATTTCTGGATTAGAAAAACTAGAACAAATATTTAATGTGATTGTAGCCAAGTTACCGGTAGGTATCAAAGGACTTATTATCGCAGGATTGTTGGCGGCCTTTATGAGTACATTTAGTGCTTTCGTAAATGTAGCGCCAGCTTACCTAGTAAATGATTTATATAAAAGATATTTGGCACCCTTAAAATCCGATTTACATTACGTGAGCGTAGGTAAAGTAGTGTCTTTTGGAGCAGTGATCATTGGTATCCTACTAGGTACACAAATCACCAGTTTAAACAATATCATCTTATTTGTAACAGGCGCTTTCTACGGTGGGTATGCTGCTCCGAATGTGTTAAAATGGATTTGGTGGCGTTTTAATGGGTACGGCTATTTTTTCGGAATGCTGAGTGGAATGGTAGCTGCTATTTATGGACCAAATGTTGTAGTTTGGGTTGCATCTTTTGTTCCATCTTTACAAGCTTTGGCAGATACGCAGGCTAAAAATTTATTGGCCTTTATCTTTATCTTTTTTGTTTCCATTCTAGGTTGCATATTTGGTTGTTTGCTAACGGCTCCGGTTCAAAAACAAACTACCTTACAATTTTATATGCAAACCAGGCCATGGGGCTTTTGGAAACCCGTGATTGCTGAGGCCAAATTATTGAATCCAGACTTTATTCCAAACCGGAATTTTAAGAGAGATGCCATAAACGTATTAGCTGGAATTGTTTGGCAAATGAGTATGGTGGTGATGCCTTTGTATATTGCCTTTCGTCAGTGGAACACCGCACTTATCTGTGCGGCTGTATGGCTGGCCAGCAGTTTCTTCTTAAAAAAGAATTGGTATGATAAATTAGAAAATAATTGATCATGAAATATTTGATATTACTTTTTATCATTGTATTGAATTACAGCGCTGCTGCACAAAATAGCTTCGATTCTTCTTTTCGCTTTTACTATTTTGATCAAAAATTAACCATGTTCGAAACCATGCCCGATCAAAAAAAGGAAGTGGTTTGGATGGGCGACAGCATTACCGATGGTGGAGAATGGAGCGAGCTTTTTCCTAGCCTGCGTACGCTTAATCGCGGCATCAGTTCCGACAATACCTTTGGTATGCTTTACCGCATCAAAGAAGTAACGCGTCGCAAACCTTCCAAATTGTTTTTATTGATTGGGGTAAATGACATTGCTCGAAATATTCCCACTAATGTTATTCTTCGGAATTACCAGCAATTGATCGATAGTATTCAATTACAATCTCCTCAAACCAAGATCTTTATTCAAACCATTTTACCCACAAACAACGATTACACCCAATTTAGAAATCACCAAAATAAAACAGCAGCCATCGACGCTGTAAACAACGGATTAAAAACCCTTTGCCAACAACGGCAGTTACAACTGGTTGATCTGCATGCAACTTTCAGTGATGCTAATGGTAAACTAGACAGTCGTTTTACAAATGATGGTCTTCACCTCACAGGTGCAGGTTACCAACATTGGAAGCAATTTTTATTAGATAATAAATTTCTTTAATCATGTTAATAACCGGAACATTTTTAGACGAGATCAGTCATGATATACCACACCAAAACTGGGGTGCAGCAGAATGGGAACAAGATTTTAAACTAATGAAAGCAGTAGGAATTGATACTGTTATCATGATCAGATGCGGTTACCGTCGCTTTATAACTTACCCTTCTGATTATCTCATTAACCAATACAATTGCCACAAGCCACCTATTGATTTGCTTTCGCTGTTTCTTACCCTAGCAGATAAATATGAAATGAATTTCTATTTCGGGTTGTACGATAGTGGTACATACTGGGATACTGGCGATATGTGTGCGGAAATTGTTTCCAATCAATTTGTTACAGAAGAAGTGTGGCAAAAATATGGTCATCATACATCTTTCAAAGGATGGTACATGAGCATGGAAATTAGTAGAAAAACCAAAGGGGCTATCGAAGCCCTTAATAATATGGGCGCTCATTGTAAGACCATCAGCAATCATTTGCCTACGTTTATTTCTCCATGGATTGATGGCAAAAAAGCGGTGATGGCTGCAAATGCTGCGTTAAGTAAAGAAGAAACGGTATCATTAAAAGAGCATGAAACAGAATGGAACGAAATATTTGATGGAATAAAAAACAACATCGATGCTGTAGCTTTTCAGGATGGCCATGTAGACTTTCATGAATTGGATCAATACCTCGCCATCAATAAACAACTGGCAGAAAAACATGGCTTGCAGGCATGGACCAACTGTGAATCATTCGATAGAGACATGCCCATCAAGTTCTTGCCCATCAAGTTTGAAAAGTTGAAATTAAAATTAGAGGCGGCAAAACGAATTGGTTACGACAAAGCCATCACCTTTGAGTTTTCTCATTTTATGAGCCCACAATCGATGTACACTTCTGCCCATCATTTATACAATCGTTATTTAGAATTTAAACAAACCTTTTAATCATGAAAATTTTGGTTTCATTTTTATCTGCACTTATCATGTTAACTTTTACGGCTTGCTCTCAAAAAGTCATGAGTACTGCTCAGATAGAACCCATACGTGGTACCTGGATTACAAATGTTGCCAGCAGTATTTTAAGCTCCAGAGATTCTATTAAAGCAGGTGTGAAATTGTGTAAAGACAATGGGTTGAATCATATTTTTGTAGTGGTTTGGAATCAAGGTAAAACACTGCACCCGAGTGCTGTAACCCAACAATACGTTGGCATAAAACAAGATGAACGTTACACAGGTAGAGATCCTCTACAAGAAATCATAGAAGAAGCCCATGCACAAAATATTAAAGTACACGCCTGGTTTGAATTTGGGTTTTCTTATGCTTATAAAGACAGCAACAGCATTTGGTTTCAAAAATATCCTGAATGGGCCGGTAGAAACAACAAAGGTGCCTTATTGCAAAAAAATGGTTTTTTCTGGTGGAGTAGTATTCGTCCGGATGTTCAACAAATGTTGAAAGAACTGGTGGGAGAAGTTGTAGCCAATTACGACATTGATGGTGTTCAGGGCGACGATCGAATGCCAGCTATGCCGAGCGAAGGTGGATATGATGCTTACAGCATTGAACTATATAAGAAAGAGCATAACGGTAACAATCCTCCATCAAAGTCATCTGATTCTGCTTGGATAAAGACCTCTATCATTCTGTAAAAAAAATTAAAAAGAATTGTATGGTTTCATGGGCACCCAGTATTTACCCATGGAGCAAAGAGCAGTATCTACAAGACTGGCCCACCTGGCTTAAAGAAGGGTATGTAGATTTCATTATTCCACAAATGTATCGCTACAATATTAAGGCTTATGAACAATTGCTGAAAGATTTACAAGAACAAGTACCCGCTCCATTGAAACATAAAATATATCCCGGAATCCTTACTTCTCTCGGGGATGGTTACCAATCCAATAAAATACTTACCAACCAAATGATTGAGCTAAACAGAAAATATGGGTTTCAGGGAGAAGTATTTTTCTATTTTGAAACACTACACCGGCTTCCTGGTGGAATATACAAATAGCCGTTTTGTAAACAAATCACATGAGCCTTCTATCTGGTAATCTTAATAGTTAAACGTCTATTCATTCAACCAATTCATTCTCATTAATTTTCCATAATAGGGCAGTAGGGCAATAAATGAAACCATTTCATTTGTTACATTTTTGCGATTCAAACTGCCAAGTTATACCAATGTGATTTATATAATATGTCAATATTTTATAAATCTTATCCCGATTGCTTTCGGGAGTAAATGCCGATGTTGGACTATATTGTTTGTCCAATCGGTATGAAAGGAAAGGTGCAATTCGAATCTGCCTCTCAGCTAGCTGTTGAATGGAAGGTGATTTTTAGACAGGAAGCGAAAAAAATCGTTCCTATTTTTGCAAACTGATGAGGTAGTCGAACAAGTTCACTTCTGATGGCAGTTGTAGTTTTTTGCGAAGGCGGTACCTGCTTATTTCTACACCCCTAACAGAAATATTCATCAATTGTGCAATTTCTTTTGTGCTTAAGTTCATTCTTAAATAAGTACATAGCTTTATTTCATTCCCTGTAACAGAGGCGTGTTTTTCTTTTAGGTTCACCACAAAATCGCTGTGCACTTTGTCGAAATGTTTGGTAAAGTTTTCCCATTCTTTATCAATATTATCATCATCGCTTAAAGTGCGAATCAATTTTTTTACTTCGCCAATGGCTTGTGGGTTTTCAACATCCTTCATCATATGACTCAACTCACCTTTAAGCTTGGTGAGCAATTCCCCTTTTTTTACGAGATGCATGGCGGAGGATGCCAGTTCCGAATTTTTATAGTTGATCTCTGCTTCCAGTTTTTCGTTGCGCAATGTTACCAGTTCACTTTCATTTTTTGTGCGCTCCAAATCATGTATGTACAATAAACGATTTTGTTCTTCCTGAAACCTTGCTCGTTGCAACCTGAATTTTTTCTTTAACCATCTAAAGCTGTACCAAAGTCCAAAAAAGAAGATAGCGAGGTACAACCCCTTTGCCCAAAGGGTTTCATACCAAGGCGGTAATACGGTGAATTGGTAAACAGCCACCGCAGACACCTGCCCAAGATTGTTCCTAACTTTTACTTCAAAACCATAATTGCCGGCGGGTAATTTGGTATACTCCTTTTCTGTTCGGCTGTTGTATTCACTCCATTCATTGTCGAAGCCTTTTAAACGGTAACTGTACTCAAGGTTTGTTTGATAAGCAAACAAGGCAGCAGAAAATTCAAATCGAATCGTTTTCCAATTGTCTTTAATAGACGGTATTGCTGCTTTGGACTGTAACTGTGGTTCATTTACATTGCCGAAATAGCCTCCAAACAACAAACTGTCTGTTTGGTCTACAATCCTTACCTGCCTCACCTGCACTTCTAAAGCGGGTACATTTTTTTTGTATTTATTATAGTTGATGTGAAAGAACCCTTTTTCTGAACCTAAAAAAATATTCTGATCATCAACCGGATACATAAATTCAAACCCACTCAATAAATTTGTACTCAGCTCTGGTACATAAATGGTTTGCGGCTCCTTACCCGACAGATCAATGACCCCCAATGTTTTTTCATGTACAAACCAAATGTTTCCAACAGCATCTTCTTTCAGATATCGAATGCTCTGATTGCCCAATAATTTTTTATAATAGTCAGCTTCCACAAATTTGTCGGTTACTGCATCGTATTTGTAAATACCTTTTTCGGTGGCTACTACCACTTCGTTTTTGATTTTGTATACGTGGTTGTTTAAAACAGAAGGCAAACCTTGTTGTTGGCTATAGGCTTTGATTAAATACTCACCATTTGCCCCGTTGCTGATTTTATAAACCCCATGATAGGGATGCGACACCCAAATATTGTTCTGCTGATCGATGGCAACAAATCGGGAAGATTCTATGAAATTGGGTATATTTTGTTGTAATACAAATTGATTGCTGGTATAGTCAAAAATTGAAACACCTTTATAATGACCTACCAACGATTGTTTAGCAGGGAAAATGTTACCAATGGGTATGAAGTTCCAGGCGCCTAGAGGCGAGTTGAATAACTGGGCGTTGTTGTTGGTTACTACAAAAGCACCTTCGTGGTGTCCCATTAGCAGTTGGTTATTTACTTCAGAAAGATTCCATACCTGTCCTTTAGAATTGTTGATGTAATTAAAATTACCCAGGCTAAAGCTAAGGTCTTGCATGGGCTGTAAGGCTACAGCAAACAAACCGCCCGAAGTACCTGCAAACAACTGATTTTTGTGAATGATAACCGAGTATCCACTGGCATCCTGCTGTTGGGGATTTATTTTTTTGATAGCACTGTTGTAGGCAATAAGATCTATACCATTGTCTAAACCAAGCCAAAGCTGCTGTTGTTTGTCAACAAAGATGCTCAAAACGTTTTTATTTTGAAGGCCTTCTTCTTTCGAAAACTTTTGCGTGATAGCACCGGCTTTGTTCACGATGTAAACACCATTGTTGCTGGTTGCCAATGCGAACCTGTTTTCGTTTATTTTTGCAGCCGCATAAATCCGTTCATTTTTGAACAAAATGTTGTTTGCTGCTGTTATCGGCGTTAGGTTGTTTTTAACTAAGTATTGCAAACCGTTTCTAAGTGTTGTTAACAAGACCGTGTCTCTGTTCAAAGGGAACATAGCAGTAATGGGATCATTTTCTAAAAGCTGTTTGCTTGCTAGAACCGGGGAAAATACTTCGTTTTTAAACATTAAAAGTCCGGATACCTTATCTTGAGCGTAGATGTTGCCGTCACAAAGTCCTATAAATAACCATTCACTAACAGGGTCAAATGCTGCTATGCTGCCATTGCTGTATCTGAATATTTTGTTGGGAGTTCTGAAGAAAATGTCTTTGTTCAGAACAATGATATCCCATACATCCCCAAAATTGGCGTCTTTTGGAGCAATTTTATCCGTAAGTGATTGATATTGAAGCTTTCCGTTGAGGTTGGGTGCAAAATACCCCAATTCATCTTGGCCGCCAACGTATATGTTTTGATCGTAGGCAATCTCTACAGAGCGAACAATTGTTTTGTTGGGTAATGGATACAGTTTCCAGAATCTTCCATCGAAACTGAGTAGGCCTTCGTTGTTGGCAGCATAGATAAGCCCATTTTTATCCTGCTTAAAATCCCAGTTCTGTAGCCCCGCTTTGTATACTTGTTTAGGATAATTGATAATATCAGGCAGGCCGATGCTGTTCTGTGCAAATAACTTGGAATGAATTAAAATAAAAATTAGTAAAATTTGTTGCATGGCGTCATCGATTTCTATGTGAATGTATAAAAATTTAATTGATGTAGTAATGTTGTAGTTTAATATTATTGATAATCAACTACTTATTTTTTTTGATGTAGTAATGATGTGGCTAAATATTTTCATTTTGTAGGTCTGTAAACTATTTTTACGTTTCGATCTACAATTCACAAACCAAAACGATTGCTGTATGAAATTAAAACTTTCTACCTTTTGTGCTGTCTTCCTCCTAAGCAGCATGTTCAATCAGGTATTTTCCCAAAAACTGGAAGTAACAGGAACAGTTACCAAAAAAACAACAGGCGAGCCCCTCCCATTTGCCACTGTTGCGGTGAAGGGTGGCGGAGTGGCCACTAAAACCGATGAAGCGGGTAAATACAGCTTGTCAATCCCTCAAAAACAAGCTACCATCATTGTTACTTTTTCCGGTATGGCTAGTGTTTTAGAAACAGTGAGTGCCTCTGGCGTGGTAGATTTTAAATTGGACGACGAAGCCGCCACACTTTCAGATGTAGTAGTGGTAGGTTATGGTACTAGAAAACGAAAAGATTTATCAACAGCTATTTCTTCCGTTTCAGCTAAAGAGATTGCTGCAACCCCCGTAGCAGATGCAGCCCAGGCGCTCCAAGGCAGAGTATCGGGTGTTACCATTGTACAAGGAAGTGGTGCGCCAGGCGGTACGGGTGGTACTGGAATCAGAATCAGGGGTATTTCTTCTTTAACAGGAACCAATAACCCATTGATCGTTGTTGATGGTTACCCTTTACCCGACCAATCTGCAGATAATATATTAAACTCCTTCGGAACGGGTGATATTGAATCCATAGATGTATTAAAAGATGCTGGCGCTTTGGCAATTTATGGCGTTAGGGCATCTAACGGCGTCATCATCATCACAACAAAGAGGGGGAAAGCAGGAACGTCTAGCCTTTCATTAGACGTTTATAGGGGTATTCAAAAAGCCTGGCAATTGCCAACTATGCTCAATGCAAGAGAATATGCCATTGCCAACACGGAAGCAAGAATAGCCAGTGGATTACAACCACTTTCTAAACTGTCCAATTTTGATGCTGTGGAAACACAATATGGCAAGGGTACTGACTGGCTAGACGAAATATTTAGAAACGCAGCCATACAAAGCGTTAATTTAACCGCAAGGGGTGGTTCTGATAAAGCCCAATATTCCTTTTCTGCTGGCTATTTTAAGCAGGATGGTATTGTATACAACACCGATTTCGAACGATTCAATCTGCGTTTTAATGGCGACGTTAAAGTAAACAACAGGATCAAAATTGGTAATTCTATTGCCCTCAATAAATTTATTGAGCGTGGCGCCGACACCTATACTGCGTTTAACAGTGTAATTATATTGGCATCTACTGCACCTCCAACCGTAAGACCTCGAAATGACGATGGTACCTATGCAGGTGGTATAGGTAGCGTAGATGGTTTTGATGAACCCAATCCGATCTATCAACTAGAAGTTCCCAAAAATAAAAACGTAAAATACCGGGCTAATGGAAGTATTTATGCTGAAATTAATATCTTAAAAGAGCTAAAATTCAAAGCTTTGTTTGGTGCTGATTTTGTAAACCAAGAAATCAACAATTTCAGCCCTGCCACTCCATCAACTGGAGGAAGACCCATCAACTTATCAGGTTATTTTGTACAGAAAGGCTTAAATCCTGACTACTTAGCAGAATATACCCTTACCTACGACAAAACCTTTAACGAAAAACATAAAATAAATGCGGTTGCTGGTTACACTTTTCAGGAAAGCAGGTATTCCTATGTGTTTGCAGGTAGAGGCGGACAGTTTACCCAACTTATTCCAGCTCTGAATAACCAAGTATTTACCCCTCTCGATGTGTCTCAAACCTACAATGGTGCAGAGGACGGAATTAGTTCACGCCTCATATCCTATTTCGGAAGATTAAACTACGATTTTGATGGGAGAGGAAGTTTTGGTTTTTCTATCAGAAAAGACGGAAGTTCAAATTTCGCACCTCAAAACAAATTTGCAGTTTTCCCTGCTGTATCTGCATCTTGGCGTTTAACCCAAGAAAAATTTCTTCAAAGTGCCCAATGGTTAAATGAATTGAAAATTCGCGCCAGCTTTGGTTATGTGGGTAACCCCAACGCAGCACCGTTCGCCTACATTCAAGCCATTAACCAAAGCTTTCAATATACTTTTGGTAACTCACAAGGTTCAGGTGGAATTGTAAATGGAGCTGCTCCAAGTCGTACGTTTAACCCCGATATTAGTTGGGAAAAAAACGAACAACTAAACATTGGTGTAGATGGAAGTTTGTTTAAAAACAGTCTAGGCTTTTCTGTAGATGTGTACCAGCGCCGTTCAAAAGATCTTATTCTTGGAGTTGCACCAGCATTTGTATCTGGCACTTATGAATCGATCCCTTTTAACACAGGGACACTTCAAAATAGGGGTATCGACCTAAGTTTAAATGCACGAGTTGCATCATCCAAGTCATTTAGCTGGAATGCAAACGCAGTGGTATCTTCTTATAAAAATGAAGTTATATCTCTAGGGTTAGCAAGCCCAATCAACATTGGTTTTACAAGAATCAATGGCGGTAGTTTAAGAATAGAACAAGGGTTTCCTGCGAACTACTTTTATGGGTTTGTTACCGACGGTATTTTTCAATCGAATAAAGAAATCGCCGATCATGCAACACAAACAGCCGGAAACGATCCTACTACCAGCACTGCACCTGGTGATATTAGATTTAAAGACCTGAATGGAGATGGCATCATCAACGATCAGGATCGTACCAATATTGGAAATTCTAATCCAACATTTACATATGGTTTAACCAACACATTCACCTATAAGAATTTTGAATTAATTCTTTTTATACAGGGCTCAAGCGGAAACAAAGTGCTGAACTTTACCCGTTGGTACACCGAAGGAGGTGTTAGTAATGGAAATTATTCCAACGATGTGATTGGCCGCTGGACCGCTCCGGGAACCAGCAATAAGATGCCAAGATTGGCGCTGAATGATCCAAACGGTAACAACCGAGTATCTGACAGGTTTGTAGAAGATGCCTCTTATTTGAGAATTAAAAACTTACGCATTGCTTACAACTTACCCACACGTTGGACAGAATATTTAAAAATAAAAAGAACACAATTGTATGCAAGTTGTCAAAACCTATTAACCATTACCAATTACTCTGGTTTCGATCCTGAAGTAGGAAATGGTGTAGACTATGGTTTCTATCCTCAAGCAAGAACATTCTTAGCAGGTATTACCGTTGATTTTTAATAAAAAAATAATTCAGTTATGAAAAAGATATTTTTAAAACGATTTATCATTCTAATTACAGTAACAATTGCATTCACCCAATGTAAAAAAAGCTTGCTGGAAATAGAACCTACCATTCCCTTAATTACAGTAGATAATTATTACAAAAATGAAGTAGAAGCCGTGAATGGGGTGAATGCTGCCTATACGCCTTTGTCTGCTATTTACAATGGTGCTGCATGGCATTTGGGCGACATCATGAGTGATGATACTGACCTCGGCGGCGGCGGCGGCGGCGACGGTTTGGAAACTGCAGAATTGGATAATTTCAACGTTACTTCCTTCAATCCAATTATTGGTACTTTATGGGCCCAATCTTACTTTGGTATCTTAAGAGCCAATCTAGTGATTGAGAGAGTACCTTCTGTACCAGTTATGAATCCAGCGGTTAGAACAAGGAGCATTGGTGAAGGCCATTATTTAAGGGCATTGTATTATTATCATCTTGTTCGCATATACGGAGACGTTCCCCTCTATACAAATGTAATTACTGCTGAACAAGCAGCTACTATTGCACGCTCACCCAAAAGCCAAGTGTACGATACCATCATTATGGATCTTAAAAAGGCGGAAACCTTGTTGCCGAACACCAACAACGATGTAAACAACAAAGGACGTGCAACTGCTGGTTCTGCAAAAGGTTTACTGGCGGCTGTATATTTAACGTTGGGTAACAAAACACTTGCTGCTGCTAAAGCAAAAGAAGTGATAGACAACAAAGCTTTGTACGGCTACGATTTATGGGCTGATTATGGAGATAACTTTAAGCTGCAAAATGAGAATGGCAAAGAATCAATGTTTGAAGTGCAGTACAGAAGTGGTGGAGGACAATGGAGTGATTTTGGCGCAGGTCAAAAACTGAATACCTTCTTCGCTCCAAGATCGCAAAACATTGTTCAGTCTGCTGGTTATGGATGGAATGTTCCAACGAAAAACTTCGCTGACAATTATGAAAAAACCGGCGCTGCGTATAGCACGATAACCGATAAAAGGAGACCATCTTCTATGTGGGTTCCAGGTGATCAGTTTGATGGTTACACACAAGCGGCTCAACTTACCGGTTCTCCACTTGGGCTTAATGTTAGAAAATATTTTGTACCAATTTCAAATCCACTGGGAGATAATGGCGGTTGGACTTGTGCTTTAAATGTGCCCATCATGCGTTATTCGGAAGTTTTATTGATATATGCAGAAGCTGCTGGAATGGCTTTGGGCAAATCCAGTGCAGATGTAGTAAGGGCTAGAGCAGGCTTGAATCCACTACCCAATAATCTTTCTGAGGCACAATACCTGGAAGCTATTTTTAAAGAACGCAGACTCGAATTTGCATTCGAAATGCATCGCTGGTACGACCTGTTGCGCCATCCAGATACCAACTATTTTATAACGGTAATGAGAGCTGCTGGCAAAACCAACATTTTACCCAAACACAGGTACATGCCAATACCTCAAGAGGAAAGAGACAAAAATCCCAACCTCACACAGAATGATGGTTATTAATGAACGCTTTAAATCAATAAAATGAAAAAAATAGTATTATCATCCCTTATATTAGTGGCACTTAGTACCATACTGGTACAGTGTACAAAAGAAGAAACTTTGGGCCTGGTAGGATCTGCATCAAAGGCAGATTTCAGTTTCCAGGTATTGCCTTTACAAGACACTTTACCCTTTGCATATCGTGTTGTATTCACCAACGCAAGTGAAGAAGCTACGCAGTATCAATGGGATTTTGGCGATAACACAGGTTTGTCTTCAGAAAAAAACCCAACACACCAATACGTTTCTGGAGGAGAGTATGTTGTTAAGTTAATTTCAGTAGGCACCAACGGCAACAACACCATTTCTAAAAGAATTTTTGTGATTGATGCCTGTCAAAATGATTTTTTCAACAAACTCACTGGTTGTAACAATTTCCAATGGACATGGAGCACAGATGCAGATGCCATCCGCGTTTTATCAGAAGATGGTACTCAATTGTTTTTTGCTGGCCCCGCAGCAAATTGCCAGAAAGATGATCTGTTCAAATTTTTTAAAGATGGCAAATTTGAATACGATGCCAACGGACAAACTTTTGATGCACAGGCAGGTTTCAGTTGTCAAAATCCTAAAGCAAATGCCAACAGTTATAAAGTAGTGAGTAGAACTGGACAGTTACCTGCAATAATTTTAAACAACATCCCTGCTGGATCTCCTTTTATCGGAACCACCGATGTTGTTGATAACAACAAATATGAAGTTGTTTCCTATACTGCCAATGACATGGTTTTAAGAGCAAGAATTGCCGGAACAGGTGGACAAAGACTGGAAATTAAACTTAAAAAACTTGTGGCCTTAACGCTGGCTGATATCAAAGCAATCTTAAATGGGGGCAGTTCAAAATCTTGGAAACTAGATCCAACTCCTGGCGCCAATTCAATTATTGTGGGCACCGAAGCAGATCCTTCCCAATATTTTGCGGGAGGCCCGTTGGATGCAGGCTGCCAAACAGATGATAGGTACACTTTTACCACAGCAGACAGGGTTGTTTACAATGCAAACGGTGCTACTTTTAATGGTGGTAATATTGCACCTAATTACAACTGCGGGGCAGATAGATCTTACAACGTAGGATTTACTTTTGGTGCCACCACAGGCGGAGTTGCGGGTATTGCAACCATTCAATTACCACCCAATCCTCCAACCATTTTTATAGGAACTACAGATGTTCCATCTGAAAATGTTTACCGCATCATCGAGATAACTCCAAATAAAATGGTACTTAGAGCAGGTAATGGAACTGGTACCGTATTCCAATTCAAATTCATTCCACAATAAAAATATTTATCATGCAAAATACTTTCAAAATGGTCACCATTCTTCCTTTAATATACGCAGCATTGTTTGCCGCCTGTACCGAAAAAAAAGAGATACCTCCTGTGTCTCCAACACAGCCGCCAATTGATAAAAATTGGGCTTTCGAAGCAACTCCCATGTGGGAAGATAATTTTAATGGGTCAGGCCTGCCAGATGCCTCTAAATGGGGCTATGATGTAGGTGGTTCGGGCTGGGGTAACAATGAACTACAATACTATACCAACAACGGAAACGCACGCCAAGAAAATGGTAACCTTGTAATTGAAGCCAAAAAAGAAAATAACAGCGGTAGAGAATATACTTCTGCCAGATTGGTAACCAAAGGCAAAGGTGATTTTTTGTATGGTAGAATTGAAGTAAGGGCGAAGTTGCCCAGAGGACGTGGTACCTGGCCAGCCATTTGGATGCTGTCTACCGACGCTCAATATGGCACCTGGCCAGCATCTGGCGAAATTGATATCATGGAGCATGTTGGATATGATCCAACAAAAGTGCATAGTTCTGTTCATACCAGTGCGTTTAACCATACTAGCAATACACAGAAATCTGCCTTCAAAATGGTTCCAGATGCTATGGATGCTTTTCATATTTACCGCGTTGACTGGACACCTTATTCTATCAAAAGTTTTATCGACGGACAACAATATTTCGAGTTTGTTAACCAAGGAACGGGCTTTACGGTTTGGCCTTTCGACAAAGCTCAACATTTGTTGTTGAATATAGCTGTTGGCGGTAATTGGGGTGGCGTTCAAGGAGTAGATCCAACTGTTTTCCCAGTAAAATTAGAAATAGATTATGTAAAGGTCTATAAGATGATTCCATAAATGTTTTTGTCAAGCAGTTGCCCTAAATAACTGCTTGACTTTTAAAATAGTTTAAGTTTAAAATAGTTTGCCATAAAATTTATAAAAATGAAAAAGTTTTACACATTACTTACTTTCTTACTAATCACCGCAGTATCCTTTGCTCAAACACAAATGAACCTTCCGGTTACATTTGATGATGTCACGGTAAACTATGGTGTTGTAGGTTTTGGTGGTGCAGAGCAATCAACGATTGTAACTGACCCAACCCTTGCTACCAATAAAGTTGCCAAAGTAATTAAAACAAATACTGCTGAGTTATGGGCAGGTACTACAGTTACAGCAGTAACGGGTGCTGTTCAAACAGGCTTTAGCAGCAACATTCCATTTACTGCAACAGAGAAGAGAATGAATGTGCGGGTATGGTCTCCACATACAGGTATCCAGGTTCGTTTAAAAGTAGAAGATAAAAACGATCCAACCCGTTCAGTAGAA
>JBIIPY010000031.1:0-27823 GCA_044342365.1 Ferruginibacter sp.
AATGGTATCTGCTATTTTATTCTGTTGTTTGTTGGGATCTGCAATGTAATCATAGAGATACAATGCTTTTCCTGATGAAGCATCAAAACCCAACACATACTGTTTGCTGATGGCCTGGTAAATGCTGCTGTTGAGTTTTGCAAAAACTACCCGGTTACTGTCTGAGCCTAATAAATTTTTGCCATAACTGATAAATGGTTGTTGATATCCTCCGTAAAACAATACGGTATTGAGTATGTCTAACTGACTAACCGGAGTAGAAATAGTGGTATCTTTTTCTTTAGATGGGTCATAGATGAATATAGGAATGCGTAGTGCATCTATTTTATCGATGTTAATCACTTTTTCGTGTGGTTGGGCCCAATGGTCGGAGCAAAAAATAAATACCGAATTCTTAAACCATCTTTGTTGTTGAGCTTTTGCAAAAAAAGCTTGCAAGGATGCATCGTAATATTGCATGCTGAGCATGGGTGGTGTAATGTTGGCAGCAGCATACTTCTTTTTAAAATTCACAGGTACATCATTGGGGTAATGGGTAGATATGTTGTATTGTACTGCCAGGAATGGTTCTGGTAATGTGCTTAATTGTTGCTGCATAAAATTTAGCACATATTCATCGTGTACACCCATGGTATGCTGCTCCATTTTTTTGTATCCAGGAATATCTTCCATGGAATAATATTTTCCAAAACCCATCCAACGAGCACATTTTGCAAATCCAAAATTGTCGTAACTGTCACCAATAAAAAATACACTGCTGTAGTTTTTTTCTGCTAAAACTTTGCCGGGGGCTGTTTTGGCAAGATTCGAAAAGTCTGAATGATAGAGTGGTAAATCTGTAAGTGTAGGCAAACCGCCTAATATAGCAGTAATACCTTTGTTAGAACTGTAAGAATAACTAAATGCATTGTTGTAGAAAGTGCTTTTTTTAACCAAACTATCTAGGAATGGTAGGCGGGGTTTGTATGCACTGCTTTCAGAAAAAAATTCAAGTGGTACACTTTCCATGATAAACAATACGATGTTTTTAGGACCATTGCTACTATCATTTTTTTGTTGAATAGAAAATTGTTTGCTGAGCGATGCAGCATCCATGTATGCTATAGATGGAATGGCCGACTCATTGATCCTATAAACAGAATACACGAAGTTGAGCAGCGAATTTTGAGCCAATGGTAATTGAACAGAAGGCAGTTTTGCAAGTGGATAATTGGGTAACAGTTTTTTGCTACCAGTAGCAAATGTTGCTGTAAGAAAAAGCAATAGGGTAGCCAATGCCCACAAAGAGGTTGCATTGTTTTTGGTTGCTTGTATGGTAATGAGTGTACGCAAGCTTTTGTGTACCCATCTATAGCATAGTGTGGCCAACAATAAGGCTAGTATTATAACCCACCAAATATTGGCATTGCTATATTGGAGCGGATTGCGAAAAACATACAAAAGGTCTGCATTGCTTCGTTGCATTTGAAACGGGAAATAAAACACATCGATAGCGTTCAACAGTAGCATCACTGTAGTGATGAGGGCAAAGGGAATTGGTAATATTTGTTGAAAACATTTTTTATGGGAAAGCTTTTTCCCAATCATCAATAAAAGAAAGAAAACAACATAGATGCCGCTAATACAGAGCAGATCGTAGAATATACTCCACCCAACAATTTTTAAGACGTTGCTCCATCCCTCCAATTCCCATCCATTGCTGAGGGTATGGTTATAAAAAAAGAAAATCAATTTTAGAAGGCCCAATAAAATAAGTAGCTTTAATAAAAATACCATCGCCCATTTATTTTTACCGAAGCTATTTTTAAGTTGTAACAAAATGCCAATGTTTACATGAAGAAATTTCTCTTGAACAAATATACAATCTCCTGCATCATCGTGTTGTTGGTAGTTGGAGTTGATATTGTATTGCACAAAGGCATGAGTCGAGTTATGGTAAGTGATACTTTTACCGAACAGCGAACGGCCAGTTCTTTTGAAGCCTGCAACCAGCCATTGCTCAGCACTAATAAAAGATGGGTGAAAGCAGTGAATACTGTTTCAAATTTGCAGCCATTAGACAACAGTACTGCTGGTATAGAAATGGACGTATATTTTGATACGTTGGCCAATACCTTTTTTGTTTACCACGATTCCGATGCCATTTCTACTTTATCAATCACATCTATGCTGGATGCTTGGGCGGCAAAAAAAATGAAAGGATCTATTTGGTTAGATTTTAAAAATTTAGCTGCCCAAAACAAATTACAGGCATTGCTTTCTATAAGAAAGCTTCGGGATCAATATCAATTAAAAAATAAAATAATTGTAGAGGCATCGTCCCCTGGGTTTCTGGATGTTTTTTGTAAAGAAGGTTTTTTTACCAGTTATTATGTGCCTTTTTTTAATCCCTACAATATGTCGGAAAAGCAATTAATGCTTACCGTAGATGAAATAGCTTCACAGTTAGCTGCGCACAAAGTTTCAGCCCTTTCTGGTTATTATTTTCAATATCCCTTTCTGAAAAAATATTTCCCCGATTATCCCATCCTTACTTGGACGGAAGGCAGCGCCATCAGCATCGTTGCCAATTATTTTAACAGTAATTTGTTGAATGATCCACAGGTTGCGGTGGTTTTATTTCCTCAATAAAAGGTATACCCTTAAATGGTTGAAGCAAAAAAAATGGATAAGTTTACTAAAATTAGGGCGACCAATAAGAGGCACGGAGTACTTTGTGCAATAAAGTTCCACAAGCGTTTTATACTAATGTGATTTATATAATATGCCAATATTTAATAAATCTTATCCCAAATGCTTTCGGGCGTAAATGCCGATGGTATCAAACAAATAGTACAATGAGGCGATAGCCGATATTGGACTATATTGTTTGTCCAATCGGTATTATCCCAAAGCTCTTCAATAACCTGATACATAAGCTCCGGTTCTTTTGTGCGTAATTGCCGCAATTGTAAGGGTGGCGTTCTTTACTGGAAGCCAAAATTCGCCTCAAAACTAACGGGTAACCCACATCAGCAATTTGCCGGCTTTAATATTTTGTAGGTAACATTAAAATCCTAACTTCGGTCAATCAAAATAGTTGTTTAACTAACTAATTTCAACCGATGGAAAAAAGAACAATCAAAAAAGTAGCTGTATTGGGCAGTGGGGTGATGGGAAGCCGCATTGCTTGCCATTTTGCCGGTATTGGTTTGCCCGTACTCTTGTTAGATATTGCCCCAAAAGAAACAGCAGCGGATGCAAAACCTGCAGAACGCAATAAAATCGTAAACGACGCATTGGCGGCCGCCATCAAATCTAACCCGTCGCCAGTGTATCATAAAGATGTAGTGAAGAAAATAAGCACCGGAAACTTCACCGACAATATGAGAGACATTGCCAGTGCAGACTGGATCATTGAAGTAGTGGTAGAACGTTTAGACATTAAACAATCTATTTTTACCGAAGTAGAAAAATACCGGAAACCCGGCACACTTATCACTTCCAATACATCGGGTATCCCCATTCACATGATGGCAGAAGGGCGCAGCGATGATTTTAAAAAGCATTTCTGCGGTACGCACTTTTTTAACCCACCCAGGTATTTGCGTTTGTTGGAAATTATTCCAACTCCCCACACCGATCCTTCCGTAGTAAATTTTCTGATGGAATATGGAGATCTTTTTCTGGGCAAAACCACCGTTTTGGCCAAAGATACTCCCGCTTTCATCGCCAACAGAATTGGCGTTTTTAGTATGATGGCCATCATGAAAATAATGGGCGACTTACAGTTGAGCATAGACGAAATTGAAGCCCTTACTGGTCCGGTCATCGGACGTCCTAAATCGGCTACATTCAGAACCGCTGATGTGGTTGGTTTGGATACTTTGATAAAAGTTGCCAAAGGCGTTGCCGATAATTGTAAAAATGATGAAGCATTGGCTTACTTTACCATTCAGGGTTGGCTGGCCACGATGGAAGAAAACAAATGGCTGGGCGATAAAACCGGACAGGGTTTTTTCAAAAAAATAAAAGGGGCTGATGGTAAGTCAGACATACAAGTACTCAACCTACAAACATTAACGTACGAGCCCCGCAAAAAACCAAAATTTGCTACACTCGAAGTGGCAAAACCCATCGAAGACTTGGCGCAACGCATCAAAGCATTGAGTGCAGGTACCGATAAAGCCGGTGAATTTTACAAACAATTCCACTACGCATTGTTCTCTTATATTTCGCATCGCATTCCAGAAATCAGTGATGAAGTGTATCGGGTAGATGACGCTATGATGGCCGGCTTTGGCTGGGAGATCGGTGCATTCGAAAGTTGGGATGCATTGGGCGTAGTGAAAACCACCGAAGCCATGAAAGCTGCGGGTCATCATGTTGCAGGCTGGATAGACGAAATGATTGCTGCTGGCGTTACCAGTTTTTATAAAGTAGAAAATGGCAAACGTTTATACTACGATGTGGCTACAAAGGCATATAAAACCATGCCGGGCGGGGAAGCATTTATTGTGATGAAAAATTTTGCCAATCAAACTGTTTGGAAAAACAGTGCCTGCCGAACCTATCATTTAGGCGATGATGTATTGGGCTTAGAGTGGTACACCAAAATGGGCAGTATTGGTGGTGAGGTTTTGGATGGCATTCAGAAATCAATTGCGCTCGCAGAACACAAATACATGGGATTGGTGATTGCCAATGAAGGCAGTAACTTTAGCGCTGGTGCCAACGTGGGTATGATTTTTATGTTGGCGATAGAACAGGATTACGATGAAATAGACATGGCCATTCGCATGTTTCAGCAAACCATGATGCGGGTGAGGTATTCCTCCATTCCGGTGGTGTTGGCACCACATGGTTTGGCGCTCGGCGGTGGTTGCGAAATTTGTTTGCACGCCGATAAAGTAATTGCTGCAGCAGAAACCTATACCGGTTTGGTAGAAGTGGGCATCGGGGTTATTCCAGGTGGTGGCGGTACCAAAGAATTTGTGTTGCGCGCTGCCGATGAAATGCATCCGGGCGAACCAGAAACCATCACCCTTACCAACCGCTTCCTCAACATTGCCACGGCTAAAGTAGCCACTTCTGGATACGAAGCATTCGATATGGGCATCTACCGCAAAGGCATAGACGCAGTTAGCATCAACGGAGGAAGAAGAATTGCAGAAGCCAAACAAGCCGTGATTACGATGTATGAAGATGGCTACGTTATGCCAGTACAGCGCAACGATATCAAAGTGTTGGGCCGATCAGCTTTGGGTGCCATGCACGCCGGCATAAATGGCATGTGGCGGGGCAATTACGCTACCGACCACGATGTAACCGTAGCTAAAAAATTGGCTTATGTGATGTGTGGGGGCGATTTGAGCGAGCAAACATTGGTAAGCGAACAATACTTGCTGGATCTGGAAAGGGAGGCTTTTTTAAGTTTGACTGCCGAAAAGAAAACGCTTGAAAGAATTCAAGCTGTTTTAAAAACAGGGAAACCACTAAGAAATTAAAATATTGATGTAAAAGAAAACCCGGCAATTTTGGTTGCCGGTTTTTTTTGAAATTATAAATGGTTTATCCTCTTCTTCTTTCTAGTAACGCCATCATCATTAATCCGAGGTGAATGCGTTGTTCTTCTCCTGTTTCAAATGGAGCATCTTGAGTTAACTTAAACTGCCTCCCAAATAACGAAGGGCGTTTAGAAAAAGTAGCTACCAAAGTGCCGTCGGGTCTCGATACTGTGTAAGAAGGATTAAAAAGGTAGCCGCTGAAAAAACCAGCTATGGGTATTTCGCTCAACAATCCATCTGCCACTTTCACCCATGCATTTTTTTCTTTGATCACTAGGTCTTGTTGATCGTTTTGATCATACAATTCATAAGAGGCTTTCCAAAGTGAGCGCCAGCCTTTACGTGCCAGCCTTCCAATGCTGTCTCCATCGGCTGTGGTAAAACTGTAGCTAGTGTTGAAGTCGAGCCATTTGTTTGCCCTGATGTTGTACAACAATTCAGTTCTACTTTCGTCAGAAAATACTTCTACATGTTCTTTCAGTTTAAAGATCTTTTGTTTCACAAATGATTTTGTGATACCCGTTGCGTCTTTGGCCACAAAATCGTTGTGGATAGTGCCAATTTTAAATTGAAAATTGTACGGATAAAATACGTTGTCGAGGAGATGTTGGTCCTGCATTTTTTGTTAGTTTAAGTTGAATGTAAGAAGCAAATAAACGAAGCATTCATTATTAAATTGTAAAAATTTTACGTTCACTTCGGATGTAAATATTTTATATTTGTTTATCGCTTCGTTTGTTATTGGGGTATGCAAAAAATGAACCACTAGTGATGAAGCGATTTCGCAAAACAAATAACCTATTTACCATTGATAATATAAAAATTTATCGAACGGCCGTTTTCCTATAACTTACCACAACAATTAACTTAATACCATGGCAATACTGAATGTAGACAATCTTGCGAAAAACTATGGCCCCATTAAGGCCCTGAAGGGAATCAGCTTCGAAGTGCCCGAGGGTGCTGTTTTTGGTATATTGGGTCCAAATGGCAGTGGCAAAACCACTTTATTGGGCATTGTAATGAGTATTCTCAAACCCAGTGGGGGCAGTTACAGGTTGTTTGGTGAAATGCCCACAGATGCCCATCGCAAGCATATAGGCACTTTGTTGGAAACCCCCAATTTTTACCACTACCTCAGTGCCGTTCAAAATTTACAAATTACCGCTTCTATCAAAGGGAGAGGAGCAGATGATATAGATAGGGTGTTGGAAATGGTGAACCTCACACAAAGAAAAAATTCGCCCTTTAGTTCTTATTCGCTGGGTATGAAACAACGCCTGGCCATTGGTGCAGCCCTCTTGGGCAATCCTGATGTGTTGGTGTTAGATGAACCTACCAATGGGTTAGATCCTGTGGGTATTGCAGAAATAAGAACACTCATCAAAAAATTAGCAAAAGATGGCAAGACAATAATCATGGCAAGCCATCTGTTAGATGAGGTAGAGAAAGTTTGTACGCACGTGGCTATTATGAAACAAGGCACACTCATGGCATCAGGAAATGTGAATGAGATTTTTATGCACGAAGACATTGTTGAACTGGCTTCGGCTGATCTCCACCAGCTCAATACTATATTGGCAGGGTATCCTGGCCATACTAAAAAAACGCAGGAAGATGGGGCCATTCAACTTTATTTTACTCAGGGAACCGCAAAGCTGGATGACATCAATTCTTTTTGTTTTAGCAACGGCATCAGTCTCCAAACACTTTATCTGAAAAAGAAAAGTTTGGAAACGAAATTCTTTGAACTCACCAATTAATGTTATTTAAAAGATAAATTGATTTTATGCTACAATTGCTCAAAACAGAATGGCTGAAAATAAAAAATTACACAGCTTTTAAGGTACTCAGTATCTTTTTTTTGGTAGGCGTTGTACTCACCAACTACATTGTATATGTGTTTAATAAAAATGTGGTAGAAAATGTGAATGCAGCGGGTATGATGGGGAGTTTAAATCCTTATAGTTTTGAAAACACCTGGCAAACCACCAGTTATGCTACAGGTTTTTTATTGATGTTGCCAGCGCTGCTCATCATCATTTTGGTAACCAATGAATACACTTATAAAACCAGTAGGCAAAATGTGATTGATGGTTGGAGTCGACGGGAATTCATAGAAGTAAAAATTATGATGGCACTCATCATTTCTATCATCAGCACTTTGATGGTGATTTTAACAGCATTGGTATTTGCATTGTTTTCTCAAACTGATTTTTCACTGAACAGCTTTTCACACGTTGGGTTCTTTTTCTTAAAGGCGCTTTCTTACAACATGATAGCAGTGTTGATTGCAGTATTGATAAAACGAACTGGGTTTGCCATCGGTTTGTATTTCATTTACCTTGGCACCGAAAATATCATCTCTCAGTTACTCGATGTGTGGAGTATGAAAATTAGAAAAGATCATGACATTGACTTAGGAAGTATGGGCGATTATTTGCCTATGAATGCATCTGATGGGCTGCTTACCTTTCCTGAAAACAATTTAAAGTCACTGGCAAAAAATGTAATGCCTACAGATTATACCATGGTGGTACTTGGTTTTGCCCTAGTATACCTGATTTTGTTCGTTTATTTCAGCAGAAAAAGGTTCATGAAGGCAGATCTCTAAATTATTTTCGAACCAATTCATTGATGGCAGCATCTATAGAAGGGTATAGAAAAGTAAAACCAGCCTCCGTTATTTTTTTTGCACTCACTGTAGTACTTTTTAATACTTCTACACTGCTTTCTCCCAGCATGAGCTTAAGTATAAATGAAGGTACATGTATAGGAATGTAAAAGCTACCCTTCATGGCTTTGGCCAATGTGATGGTGAGGGTTTTATTAGATACAGGCGTGGGTGCAGCTGCATTGTAACTGCCATTCATGTGTTGGTTTTCTATGGCATGAATAAACATCCTACAGAGATCCTCTACATGTATCCAGCTTACTATCTGATGGCCACTGCCTAAAATAGCAGCTACACCCAAGTGAATCGTTTTTTTGAACTCTGCCAAAGCTCCACCATCATTGCTGAGTACAATACCTGTTCTCAGTTTACACAATCGAATACCCATTGATGGGCTTGGTTCAATACTTTCTTCCCACAATTTACAGGTGACGCCCAGGAACCCTGTATCTGCAGGATCGTTTTCAGTAAATGCAAAGCCTTTCTGAGTGTCGGCACCATACCATCCAATAGCTGAGGCACTTACAATGGTTTGTACTTTATTGGTATTGTTTTTTAATGTATCAATCAACAGGTAGCTGCTTGTTGTTCTGCTATCCAAAATTTCTTTTTTGTAAGCGTCGGTCCAGCGTTTGTCTACCACACCCGCGCCCGCTAAATGCACAATTACATCGGCTGCTTGCACCGCTTTTGCATCAATGGTTTGTTGCTGCACATTCCACAAAGCGTACTCAACTTGTGATTCCGAAGGCTTGGTAGGGATGGTTCTTGTAAGCACTATTACTTTGTATCCTTTTGAAACCAGCTGTTTGGTTAAGGTTTTTCCTACTAAACCGGTACCGCCGGTAATTAATACTGTTTTCATATTGTTGTATTTATGTAAAAAAGCTCAACATTTCATCCTTTTGTAACAGTTTTATAAAACGGCTACTGGTAATTATACTTAATTTTATCTAAATGTATACAAGCATGAAACGATATAATATATTCATTTGTTCAATTCTTACTATTATAATATGCAGCAATGTTGCTGCACAAAAAATTACATACGGCGTAATGCACAATGAAAGTGTAAGAGAAACCAATTTTGAAATTTTAGGGAAAGTAGGCCCCAACTATATTGTATTTAAAAACATTGCATGGAGAAACCTTATTCAGGTTTTTGACAAAGACATGAATGAGTTGAGCAATGAGCGCTTGAAGTATGTTCCCGAGAAAATAATCAATGTTGATTTTGTTACTTATCCTGATAATTTTTTAATGATTTATCAATACAAACAAAATGGTATTGTAATCTGTGAAGCTGTGAAACTGAATGCACAGGGTGAAAAAATTTCTGAGATCGTACGTATAGATACTACAAGAGTGGGTAATAGCCCTGGAAGTGGTGTTTACAACACTATGTTTAGCCAAGACAAACAACGTATCCTTGTGTATAAACTGCAAAGCAAAGAAAATGAATTGACCCTGGTAACCAAACAATACAATTCGGCCCTCGAAATGCTGGATAGTACAAGGTCTTTTATTGAATTTGACAGAAGAAAGGAAGCTTTTAGCCCAATCCAAATAGCCAACGATGGCGCAATTTTTTTCACTCGCGAAATCAAAAAAAACAACAGAGAAAACGTTAGTCAGCTAGAAGTGGTTACCAATGTTTTTAAGTCAAATACCTTCAGGGCTACGCCGATAGATCTTCAGAATAAGTTTATTGATGATATTCAAATTAAAGTAGATAACCTTAATAACAATTATATCCTCAATTCCTTTTATTTTGAAGAGAAAAATTCAGGCAATATTGAGGGACTTTTCTCCGTTATTGTAAACAAAACCACAGAACGCATTCTTTCAAAATTTAATAGGCTCCACGATTCCATTCGTGCTAAAATCAATCCTTCGGCTCAATTCAGGGCTGCATTTAATAATTTATTTATCAACAATACATTTGTTAGAAGAGATGGTGGCTATATATTGATAGCAGAAGATTTTGCCTCTCAGACTATCGATAATTTTAACAACTGGAACAGGTGGGATTATTTGTATGGATCGCCATATAGCTATAACAACGATTATTATTATTGGAACAGTCCATATTCCCGTTACAACCGCTTCAATTCTTTTAACAACACAAGCAGCACGCGTTATTATTACGACAATATTTTAGTGCTGAGTTTCGACAGTTCCTTAAACCTCAATTGGAACAATTTGATCCTCAAAAAACAATCAGATGACGACGACGATAGTTACCTGAGTTATGGCACCATGAACGTAGGATCAGAGGTTAATTTTCTTTACATCGAAAAAGAAAAAAATTCACAGATCATCAGCAATCAAAGCATCTCTAGCTATGGCAAATTATACAGATATCCTACCATTAAAAGCAGGGAAGCTGGTTACCAGTTTATGCCAAGGCTTAGCAAACAAGTTGGCTTAAGAGAAGTGATTATGCCAGCTGTGTACCGTGGTAATATTTCATTTGCCAAAATCGAATTCTAGCGGTAGTCGTTTTAAATTTTTTACCTTCTGATTATTTACTCATTTTTGCAGGGTAAAACTTTTTAACACATCAACCAAAGCCAATAGTGACGGGAATATTCAAAGCAAATAATCCTTCCAATAATTTTGGGCTATTGTTGTATGGATTACTACTGAAGTTACCCCTCTTTTTATACCCTGTAATACCCCCCGTTCAAAGCTCCGATGCGTTTATTTACCAATACTTTGTGGCATGGAGCCAAACAGTGTTTGTAGGAGCTCCCATTGTTTATAGTGCGCTTGCTTTTATACTTTTATATATACAAGCGGTCAGTTTTAACACTGTGGTCAACAAGCAGCGAATGCTCCAAAGACCCAATTACCTTACGGGTATGTGTTACCTGCTCATTACCTCCCTTTTTGCAGAATGGTTCTCCCTTTCTGCAGCCCTCATGGTGAATACCGCTCTCATTTGGGTGTGGAGTAATTTATGTTCGCTTCACAACAATACATCTGCAAAAAGCACTATTTATAATATTGGGCTGGTAGTAGGATTGGCTACTTTTTTTTATTATCCCGCCATTACATTTTCTTTTCTATTTATGGTTGGATTGGCTATTACAAGGCCTTTCCGGCTCAAAGAATGGCTGATAGGCCTGGTGGGATTGGCAACTGCCTTTTATTTTTTTTGGGCATGGTTGTTTTTATCGGGCCAATGGAACAGTTACGTTACACCACGGGTGTTGCTTTCTGTGCCTGTATTTTTTGAAACAAAATGGGCGTCTGCCGCTATCATATTGGTTTTGATCACCATGCTATTCGGAATATTTTTCATACAAAGCAATATGCGTCGGCAGATAGTGCAAGTGCGCAAAAGCTGGCAGTTGGTGTTTTTATACCTGATTGTAGCCGCATTGATCCCTTTTTTAAATGGCTCCAACAGTTTCGGCAGTTGGATACTAGTAGCGGTTCCAGCTTCCCTGATTGCTGCCAGTGCCTTGTTTTATCCTGATAAAAAGTGGTTTCCATTGGCCATTCATTGGGCAATGGTGACCATTAGTGTAGCTGTAGCATATTTTGTAAGGTAAAATGCTGCCTTGGTTGTATTTTTGCAGCGCTTAAACGAATAAATAATTTACAATGAAATTTGGCGTAGTAGTTTTTCCGGGTTCTAACTGTGATAGAGATATGATGGAGGCTCTTCAAAATGAGTTGAATCAAGAAGTTGTTCCCCTTTGGCACAAAGACAAAGACATCAGCATGTTCACTACCCATGATTGTATTGTACTTCCGGGAGGTTTCAGCTACGGCGATTACCTGCGCTGCGGTGCCATTGCCCGTTTCAGCCCCATGATGCAAAGCGTGATCGCATTTGCCAACAATGGCGGTAAAGTATTAGGCGTTTGCAACGGGTTCCAAATTTTATGCGAAAGTGGGCTGTTACCAGGGGTGTTGCTGCGCAATGCCAATCAGAAATTCATCTGTAAAAACGTACATATCAAAAATGGCGATGGCAAAGCTTTGAAAATACCCATCGCACATGGCGAAGGCCGTTTTTATGCCGCAGATGATGTATTGCAAAAACTGAACGACGGCAATCAAATCATTTATACATATTGTAATGAAGAGGGCCAGATAGATGAAACAAGCAATCCCAACGGCGCCACGCAACACATTGCGGGAATTTGCAACGAAGCAAGGAATGTATTTGGTATGATGCCGCATCCCGAGAGGGCTTGTAGCAGTTTTTTACACAATACAGACGGTAAACAAGTATTTCAGCAGTTGTTTGGCATTTCGTAAGGGTTTTATTAACAACCATTAACAGCAAATTGGTCGTTAGTTGTATAGTTTTGTAGTATTAAAAATTAAAGCACATCATGAAAAAGTTATACGCCCTTCTTGCCAGCATATTTTTTGTGGCCAGCTCTTTTGCACAAATTGAAAATCCGGTTACTTGGACGTACACTGCAAAAAAAGTATCAGACAAAGTGTATGATATTTATGTAACGGCTACCATCGCTCCTAAATGGCATGTATATGCACAGGAGGCTGGAGAAGGACCAGAACCAACAACCTTTTCGTTTGCCAAAAATCCCTTGGTAACTTTCGAAGGAAAAGTTAAAGAAACTGGGACATTAGAAAAAGAGTATGATAAAAATTTCAACTCCATTCTTAAGTTTTACAGTAACAAGGTAAACTTCGTTCAAAGGGTGAAATTAAAGTCTTCAGCAGCTACAGTTGTAAAAGGAACCGTAACCTTTATGGTTTGCAACGATAAAAAATGTTTGCCTCCAAAAGAAATTCCTTTTTCAGTTAAGGTTAATGAAAAATAATCGTCTAAGTACATAGTATGATCCCGATTTTTCGGGATTTTTTTTTAAAACAGTTTAACATGCGTTTACTCATCAAGGCTTTTGGTGCCTTTGTACTTACAATTTTCTCACTTAATGGCATTGCTCAAGACAGTAGCAATGTAATATGGCAAACCACCGTTGCTCAAACGGCTCCCAATGCTTTTACCATTTCCCTCAAAGCCACTGTGAAAGCAGGCTGGCATGTATACGCCAAGGTTGATGAAGTAGAAGGATTGCCAGGTATTCAGTTTGAATCGTTGGATAGCAGCATAAAAATTGGCGCTGCCAGCATCAACGCTAATTACCAGGATATACAAGATGAAGTGTTTGAAGGCAAAACCAAAAATGTGGCCATAGGCGATTTTTTGGTAAATGTTCCCATTACTGTTTCTGGCAAAGTACCTGGGTTGTTTAAACTGAATATCTCGGCTGAATCTGGTATGGGAGCTAATTTTATTCCAGAAACGCAGGAAACAATTGTTGCTTTAGATGGAGAAGCCATTCGGGTTAATGTCAACAGAATTTTAATACCCACCATCCGTGTAGATGCACCTGTAAGCAACTACAAAGCGGATGATCCTTCAACAGATATCAGCACCCAATCGAAAGGCTTGGGTACCATATTTTTGCTGGGTTTCTTGGGTGGATTGGTAGCATTGCTAACGCCCTGCGTTTTCCCCATGATTCCATTAACCGTTTCCTTTTTTACCAAAAAAGCACAAAGCAAAAAAAAGGGTATCAAAAACGCCTTTACATATGGGTTCTTTATATTTTTAATTTATGTGTTGCTAAGTGCTCCCTTTCATTTTATTCAAAGTTTAGATCCTGAGATACTCAACAATATCTCTACCAACCCTTACCTCAATGTGTTGTTTTTTGTGATCTTCATTGTTTTTGCACTTTCATTTTTTGGACTTTATGAAATCACCTTACCAGGAAGTTTAAGTAGTGGGGTAGACAGCAAAGCGGGTGTGGGCAATCTTGCCGGCATCTTTTTTATGGCACTCACATTGGCATTGGTTTCTTTCTCATGTACTGGCCCCATTTTGGGCTCCTTGTTGGCGGGCTCCCTCACGGCCGATGGTGGTGCATGGCAGTTAACAGCCGGGATGGGTGGTTTTGGATTGGCATTGGCATTGCCTTTTGCGCTGTTTGCATTGTTTCCACATTGGCTCAACTCTTTGCCAAAGTCGGGCGGATGGTTGAATACAGTGAAAGTAGTACTAGGATTTTTAGAATTGGCTTTGGCGTTAAAATTCTTATCAAACGCAGATCTGGTAATGCATTGGGGTATTTTGAAAAGAGAAGTATTTATTGGCATTTGGATCATCATTTTTGCTGGACTCACTTTGTATTTATTTGGACTCATTAAATTCAGTCACGATTCGCCCATCAAAAAATTGCATCCTTTTAGAATTTTTCTGGGTGTGGTGGTAGGTGCTTTTACTTTGTACCTAGTGCCTGGTGTTACCAATACAAAATACGCCAACCTTACGCTCATTAGCGGATTTCCCCCGCCTTTGTATTATAGTGTTTATAAGAAAGCTTCCAATTGTGTGTTAGACCTCAATTGTACACGCGATTATGAAGAAGGTTTAAAGATGGCAAAAGCACAAAACAAGCCGATGTTGATAGATTTTACCGGTTACGCCTGTGTAAACTGCAGAAGAATGGAAGAAAAAGTGTGGACCAAACCCGCTGTATACAATTTACTGAAGGAAAAATACATTATTGTGTCGTTGTATGTGGATGATAAAAAAGAATTGCCCATCGAGCAGCAGTTTACTTATACTAACAAAGATGGCGGAACGAAAAAAATTGTAACTGTAGGAGATAAGTGGGCCACTTTCGAAACAGAAAATTTCAGAAACAATGCCCAACCTTGGTATGCAGTGGTAGATGCACAGGAGCGCCTGATCCATCATCCAGTAGGTTATGTAGAAGACGATGTAGAATACTTGATGTGGTTGCAAGCAGGTTTGAAAGCCATTGAAGACGATAAATAAAATAGGTAGGAACATATAAAAGCCTCATCTTTTTAGGATGAGGCTTTTTCTTTGGGGGTTAAAGAACCATGGGAATATTTACAATGCGATTTGTTTTTCTGTCATCATTTTACGCAGATTAATCAAACCATAACGCATTCTGCCAAGTGATGTGTTGATGCTACATTTGGTAAGAGCAGAAATTTCTTTGAAGCTCAAATCAGCGTAATGACGCATGATGATTACTTCGCGTTGGTCTTCTGGCAACATGTCGATCATCTTTCTGATCTTGTCATGGCTTTGTTCTGCCATCATACGCTGGTCAACACCGGCTTCTGAAAAATTCAATACCTCAAAAATATCACGGTCATCACTAGTTTTAATAGAAGGACTGCGTTTTACTTTTCTAAAATGATCTACACAAAGGTTGTGCGAAATGCGCAGAGCCCATGGAAGGAATTTTCCTTCGTCGGTATAGCGACCTGTTTTAAGCGTATCGATGATACGGATAAGCACGTCCTGGAAAAGATCTTCGGCAAGATATTTGTCTTTTACCAGTAGATAAATTGATGTGAAAATTTTGTCTTTGTAGCGAACTACTAAAGTGGAAAGAGCGTCGGCATCGCCGTTCATGTAAAGGTGAACAAGCTGTTGGTCAGTTAAATTGTTAAGGCATTTCATAACTTCTACAGTTTTTGATGGTTTAGGACTTAAAGTTGTTAGGTAACCAATAAGTTGAACTGCGTAGAAGTCTAGTATGATAGGCTTTCGTGGCTTTTCGTTTATTGGATATTGGAATGTGAAAGTAGAGATAAAATATATACGACCAATCAATTTTACACAATATTTTTAAAATTGAGTAGTAATACAAGCGCATCGTAAATGTACGATTCGTAAGTTTACTACAGGCGATTTTAATAAAACTTTCACAAAAAATGGCAACTCGTTGTGTTAGCGTAATTTTGTTCAAATGAGTAAAGCAATTACTACAAAAAAAATCGTTGAAAAGCACAGGGCTGTCACTACAGACAATAATATTCATATTATAGGCGCAAGGGTCCACAATCTTAAAAATGTTAGTGTTACTATTCCCAGAAACCAATTAATTGTGGTTACGGGCGTATCCGGATCAGGAAAATCATCGCTTACCATCGATACTTTGTTTGCAGAAGGCCAACGCCGTTATGCAGAAAGCTTAAGTGCTTACGCACGTCAGTTTATGCAACGCATGAACAAGCCAGATGTAGATTACATCAAAGGGTTGTGCCCGGCTATCGCCATCGAACAAAAAGTAATTACCCGTACGCCCAGAAGTACGGTAGGTAGTATGACGGAAATATATGATTACCTGCGTTTGATGTATGCCAGAGCAGGTAAAACCATATCGCCTGTGAGTGGCCGTGAAGTGAAAAAAGACGATGTGCCCGATGTGCTAAAAGCGATTCAGGAAACCAATGATGGCGATAAAATATTGATCCTTTCGGTTTTTAAAAACCACGCCAATCGCAACCCAAAAGAAGAACTTAATATTCTATTACAAAAGGGTTTTAGCAGGTTATTGGTGAACAAAGAAGTGTTACGCATAGAAGACTTGTTGGAAGCAGCCAAGCCTATGAATACCAAAGACTCCTACATCCTTATAGATAGGTTGGTGAAAAAAGAATTTGACGAAGACGATTTGCATCGTATTGCAGACTCCGTAAACACTGCATTTTATGAAGGGGAAGGGTCGGTTTACCTGGAAGTGAACGGCGGCAAAAAAATCCACTTCAGCAACAAGTTTGAATTGGATGGAATGAGTTTTGAAGAACCTGTTCCGAATTTATTTTCATTCAACAATCCATTTGGTGCCTGCCCTACCTGCGAAGGATTTTCACAAATCTTGGGATTGGATCCAGACCTAATCATACCCGACCAACGGTTAAGCCTATACGAAGGAGCTGTGGCTCCTTGGAGAGGCGAAAAATTGGGAGAATGGAAAGAAGCTTTTATCAGGGCTGCCAAAAAGTTTGATTTCCCGGTGCACAAACCCATCATGGATTTATCTCCAAAACAACTCGCCCATTTGTGGGAAGGCAATGCACATGTTAATGGTATCAATGATTTTTTTAAAGAAGTAGAACAAAATTTATACAAAGTACAGTACAGGGTTTTATTGAGCAGGTACAGGGGCAGAACAAAATGTAACGATTGCAAGGGGTACCGCTTGCGCAAAGAAGCCCTCTATGTAAAAGTAGGTAGCAAACACATTGGCGAACTTTGTGAAATGCCGGTGAAAGATTTAAAAGGTTGGTTCGAAAAATTAAAGCTCAGCACCTACGACGAACAGGTAGCCAAAAGAATATTGTTAGAAATTCACCATCGTATAAAAACCCTCATTGATGTGGGATTGGGTTATCTCACATTGAACCGGCTTGCCAACTCGTTGAGTGGTGGTGAAAGCCAGCGCATTCAACTTACCCGAAGCTTGGGAAGTAACCTTACCAATTCGCTCTACATCTTAGACGAGCCTTCTATTGGTTTGCACAGCCGTGATACTGAACGATTGATTATAGTTTTAAAAGAACTAAGAGACCTGGGCAACACCGTAGTGGTAGTAGAACACGATGAGCTGATGATGCGGGAAGCAGATCATATCATTGATATGGGACCCCTGGCAAGTCACTTGGGTGGAGAAGTGATAGCAGAGGGCAATTACGATGAAATTGTAGCCAACAAAGAAAGTTTAACGGGCAAATATTTATCGGGAAAACTTTCTATCGAAGTGCCCAAGAACCAACGCAAGTGGATACGATCTATTGTGGTGGAAGGTGCTAGACAAAACAATTTAAAAGACATTACAGTAGCATTTCCACTCAATGTGTTGTGTGCCGTGAGTGGAGTGAGTGGAAGCGGTAAAACAACCCTCGTGAAACAGATTTTATATCCTGCCTTGCAGAAGTTAAAAGGGGAGGGCACAGAAAAGCCAGGATTGTTTAAAGGGTTGAAGGGAGATATCGATTACATTAGTCAGATAGAAATGGTTGACCAAAATCCGATTGGCAAAAGCAGTCGCAGCAATCCAGTTACGTACATAAAAGCTTATGATGAAATCCGCGATTTATTTTCTAAACAACCACTCAGTAAAATGCGTGGCTTCATGCCCAAACACTTTTCTTTTAACGTAGATGGGGGCAGGTGTGATGCCTGTAATGGTGAAGGAGAACAACTGGTAGAAATGCAGTTTTTGGCTGATGTGCATTTGCTCTGTGATGTGTGCAACGGAAAAAAATTCAAAGAAGAAGTGCTCGATGTACAGTACAGAGGTAAAAATATTTATGATGTGTTAGAGATGGGCGTTGATGAAGCCATTGAATTTTTTAATGCAGACGAAAAAGACAAGGACGGCAAATCTGTAGCACATAAAATTCAACCCCTGAGTGATGTAGGTTTGGGCTATGTTAAGTTAGGCCAATCATCTAACACACTCAGTGGCGGCGAAGCACAACGCGTAAAATTGGCATCCTTCCTTGGCAAAGGAAAAGCGCAAGGGCATATCTTGTTTATTTTTGATGAACCTACAACAGGTTTGCATTTTCATGATATTAAAAAATTATTGGCATCCTTTAATGCGTTGGTTGAACAAGGACATTCCATATTAGTGATAGAACACAATACCGACGTTTTAAAAAGTGCTGACTGGATCATCGATCTTGGTCCTGAAGCAGGCGATGCAGGCGGTAACCTGGTTTTTGCAGGTAAACCTGCAGACCTAAAAAAACTCAAAGGAAGTTATACAGGTAAGTTTATGTAAGGGTATCCTGTCATTCATTTTTGGATAGGCTTACACCTTTAGGTGAAATGTTTACAAAAAAAAAGCCGCAGATCAAGTATAAGGAAATACCAGCCAAAAAAATACCGCCTGGTTAAAGCGGTATAGCATATAAAAACTTTAAATGATTTATCGAAGCCTGTTGCTTTCTTTTATAATTTTCTCATCATTGCTGATGCCTTTGGCTGCCAATAAAAAAAAGATGGGTACCAACGCCTGCATGACGGCGGTTAAAGAAAAAGTGCCTCTCACAAATTGGCTGGTTTCATTGTAATATAAAAAAAGTAAAATGGCTTGTAATGCAATACCACCTATGCTCAACTTGAGTTGAAGGGATCTGTTTTTGTATAAAAATATGGCGATCAGTGCTAATACGCCTACAGCGGTTGTGCCAATAATTAAAGGAATGGAGGTAGTGCCCGTTACTTTAGCATAGGTTTCTGGGATGCCAGTTTCTACAATAGCGCCACTATAAAAACTGAATTTGAAACCCAGAAAGGCAAAAATGGCTGCCAACAATAACCATAAAGTTTGAATTCTTTGAATCATGTTGTAAAAGTTTAGTTTAATTGTGGATACAACGGAAATTGTTGCATAAATGTTTTTACTTCTTCTTTCACTTCGTCTACCACCTGCTCATTGTCGATATTCATCATCACTTTGTCTATCATGTTCACAATTGTTTGCATGTCATTTTCTTTCATGCCACGGGTAGTAACTGCTGCTACTCCAATGCGAATACCGCTGGTAACAAATGGGCTCTTATCATCATAAGGCACTGAATTTTTATTCAGTGTGATATGTGCTTTGTCGAGGGTTTCCTGTGCTTTTTTACCCGTAATGTTTTTATTGCGAAGGTCAATCAACATCAGGTGATTGTCTGTACCCCCACTAATGATCTCGTATCCTTTTTCTACCAGCGCCGCGGCCATCGCTTGTGCATTGATTTGCACCTGTTTCATGTATTGTTTAAACTCGTCGGTGAGCAACTCCCCAAAGGCAATGGCTTTGGCGGCAATTACATGTTCTAGTGGGCCACCTTGTGTGCCAGGGAAAACAGCCATATCCAGCAAATTACTCATCATTCTCAGGTTGCCCTTCATATCTTTGAGACCGAACGGGTTTTCGAAATCTTTTTTCATCAAAATGATTCCCCCTCTTGGTCCACGCAAAGTTTTGTGGGTGGTACTGGTTACAAAATCACAATAATCGAATGGAGAACTCAATAAACCTGCTGCAATTAATCCGGCAGGATGAGCCATATCGCACCAAACAAATGCATTGATTTCATCGGCCACTTTTCTGATACGTGCATAGTCGATGTCTCTGCTATAGGCCGAAGCTCCACAGATGATTAATTTGGGTTTGTGTTCTCTGGCTTTTTCTTCCAGCATTTCATAATCGATGAGGCCGGTATCTTTTTTAACGCCGTAAAACTGTGGGGTATAATATTTACCAGAAAAGTTTACCGGTGAACCATGGGTAAGATGACCGCCCATGCTGAGGTCGAGCCCTAAAATACCATCGCCCGGTTGCAGAATGGCTAGCATCAACGCTGCATTTGCCTGTGCACCACTGTGAGGTTGTACATTAGCGTATTCACAATTGAAAACTTTTTTTATTCTATCGATGGCCAGTTGTTCAATTTGGTCTACAATTTCACATCCACCATAATATCTTTTTCCTGGATAGCCTTCAGCGTATTTGTTGGTTAAAGAAGTACCCATGGCTTGCATTACAGATAAGCTGGTAAAGTTTTCGCTGGCAATCAGCTCTATACCTTCTCTTTGTCTTTGAAGTTCCTGATCTATTAGTTCAAAAATTTGGGTGTCTCTTTGCATTTTTTCTAAATTAGGGGGCAAAGATAAGCAGCATGCACTAGAAACATAAAATATGTAGAACCAAAATGCTGAAGTCTTTTGTTGATTTTCATATCCGATTATTTCAGTACTTTCACTTTCCCGAATCTATGTATAACTTACACAGTCATCAACAAAATATTCCGATAAAGGCGGATTTTCTTTGTCAATGAAGGCCATTATACCAGTAGCGGGTGCAGGAACCAAACTTCGCCCTCATACATATACACAACCAAAAGCGCTCATACCTTTGGCTGGAAAAACCATCCTCAGTGTAATAGTAGATCAGTTGAAAGATGCGGGCATCACCAACTTTATATTTATCATTGGCTACTTAGGCGAAAAAATCCAGGATTATGTAACCAAAGAGTATCCGGAGTTGGATTGCAGTTTTGTATCGCAAAATGAGCGGTACGGCACAGGGCACGCCATTGAAATAACCAAGGAATTGGTAGGAGAAGAAGAATTGTTGATCGTACTCGGTGACACCATTGCAGAATACGATGTAAAAGAAGTAATGAACTCACCTTACTCTATGTTGGGTGTAAAGAAAGTAGATGACCCGCGTAATTTTGGTGTGGCAGAAATTGAAGATGACCAGTTTGTGAGCCGTGTGGTTGAAAAACCTTCTATTCCCAAAAGCAATATGGCGCTGGTAGGTATCTATAAAATAAAAGAAACAGCGATGCTGTTTAATTGCTTAAAAAAAATTCACGATCAAAACATTAAGAGTTACGAAGAGTTCAGTCTTACAGATGCGTTGCAATGTATGATAGAACAAGGGGCACAATTTAAGCCGTTTAAAGTGTCTAACTGGTTCGATTGCGGAAAAAAAGAAACATTGTTAGATTCAAATGCCATTCTACTAAAAAAATTTGGTGGAAATATCAGCGAGCCTCACACTTTTCAGAATACCATCATCATACCACCAGTAAGCATTGGGGAAGGTTGTGTGATTCAAAATTCTGTGATTGGCCCCAACGTAGCTATTGGAGAAAATACCATCATCAATCACTCTATTCTTAAAAATTCTATCATCGGAGCCTATTCTCATTTACAAGAAATTGTTCTCAGCAATTCGCTTATTGGTAGCGATGCAGAGGTGAAAGGCGTAAGCAGAAACCTGAATATCGGAGACAATACCGCTATCGATTTGGCAGGCAACACCCGGTAAAATTTCAACAGAATTTTTTACTTTATTTTCTAAAGCTATTCTACAATGAAAATTTCATCAGGCAATAGGATTACTTCTTTGTTTGGTATACGTAAACCAATTATACAGGCAGGTATGATTTGGGCCAGTGGGTGGGAGCTTGCCAGTGCTGTAAGCAATGCAGGCGGTTTGGGTTTATTGGGAAGCGGCAGTATGTATCCCGATGAACTGCGCCAACAAATTAAGCAATGCAGACAAGCCACCAGTGAACCTTTTGGCGTAAATGTGCCGTTGTTGTATCCGGATATCGATCAACACATTCAAACCATTATTGAAGAAAAAGTACCTATTGTTTTCACGAGTGCGGGCAATCCAAAAACATATACGGGTTTGTTGAAGTCGTACGGCATTATTGTAGTGCATGTAGTGAGTAGCAGCAAATTTGCGCTAAAAGCACAGGAAGCGGGATGCGATGCAGTGGTGGCAGAAGGCTTTGAAGCAGGCGGACACAATGGGAGAGAAGAAACCACCAGTTTTGTGTTGATACCAGCAGTATGTGAAAAAGTTCAGATACCTGTGATTGCCGCGGGTGGTATTGCCAACGGGAGACAAATGTTGGCCGCCATGGTATTAGGTGCGAGTGGGGTGCAGATAGGAAGCAGGTTTGTAGCCAGCCAGGAAGCCAGTTGCCATCCCAATTTTAAACAGGCTGTGGTTGAAAGCAAAGAGGGTGATACGCAACTTTCTCTAAAAAAGTTAACCCCGGTACGTTTGCTCAAAAATCCTTTTTTTGAACAAGTACAGCAAGCAGAGCAAAACGGTGCCGAAGTGGCCGAATTGCAAATGTTACTCGGTCGTGGCCGAGCAAAAAAAGGGATGTATGAAGGTGATCTTTCAGAAGGCGAATTAGAAATTGGCCAGGTGAGTGCATTGTTGCATGATATTAAACCAGCAGCCCAAATTGTGAACGAAATATGGAATGAGTATCACGCCTTTATTGAAGCTATCTGCGAATAAAAAATTATATTTGCATCGATTTAATTAATTGTACATCAATTCCCAACGAAATGCAACGTGCCAAGAGATCAATCTTGATAAAGTTTTTTTTACTTTCTTTCCTCTTTTCAAATGCCTTCATAGCGTTTAGCCAACCTCCCATCGAAATTCCTCAGGGTATGGAGGGGATTCCAAGCAACTTTGATCCAAAAAATATGTCACAACCTCAGTTAAAGGCGTTGTTGGAAGATAAAAACGGAGAAACTGGGAAAGATAAAAATGCAGAATTGTTCAAAAAAAACCGCTTAGAAAAAGACAGTTTGGTAGAAGATAACATCACTGCTTCTTTATACAGCCCCAAAAGTACTTACGGAGCCAATGTTTTTGCCAACGCGGCCACAACGAGCATCAACGAACTATCTACTCCTCCGCTGGATTATCCTATCGGAGTGGGCGATCAAATCATTGTTTCTCTATGGGGCGCAGCAGAATTACAAGAAGAATATTTAGTTGCAAGAGATGGCTCTATTTTTCCAACGGGTTTGGGTAAAATAAATGTACAGGGGCTTACTTTCGAAAACATGCGGTCGGTCGTTTCTTCTCGTTTCAGAAGTGTAGTTCCGCCATCTACCAACCTGGCCGTATCATTGGGGCAGCCTAGAACCATTAACGTGAACGTGGTAGGTGAAGTAAACCGTGGGGGAATATTAACGGTATCAGCCTTTAGCAATGCGTTTAATGTAATAGCCCGTGCTGGGGGTATTACTGATTTTGGAAATCTCCGCAACATTCAAATAAAAAGAAATGGCAAGGTAATAGATGAATTGGATGTGTACAAGTATCTCACAACAGGCGATTTTGGCAAGCATATCTATCTGCAAAACAACGATTTTGTTATAGTTGGATTTGTAGAAAAAAAGGTGCTGGCAACTGGCCAATTTAAACGGCCTATGTTTTATCAGCTTAAAAAAGACGAAGGAGTTAAAGCTCTGATTAAATACGCGGGCGGCTTCAGTTCTGAGGCTTTAGGATCGGCTTTAAAAATCATCAGAACAAAAGACGAAAAGCAGATACAGAAGGATGTAAATGCCAACGCCATTTTACAAATAGCGGGCATTGATGAAGCCTTGTTAGATGGTGATATTGTTCGGGTTGATATAATTAAATCTGGTATCATCAATAAGGTACAAATTCAGGGAGAAATCAACTATCCTTCTTTTTACGAAATCAGAAAAGGAGATCGTTTGTTTGATATCATCAACAGAGCAGGCGGTGTAACCCGAAATACTTATTTAACAAGGGCCTATGTCTTTAGAGGGGCCGGAGATTCTACCAATCTAATGTCTGACAGGCTTGAAATTGACTTAACAGATATGAGTGAAAACATATCGAGTGAAAACAACGTATTGCTGGAGCCGAATGACATCATTCAATTGTTTTCAAGGAATGAATTTGTTGATGAGCAATTTGTTGAAATTTTTGGGGAAATTAGAAAAGGAGGGCGCTACGTCAAGTACGGTGGTATGACCCTGCAAGATATACTTTATTTGTCCGGTGGCATTCGACAGACTGCTGAATTTGGACGGCTCGAAATATCCAGCATTGTAGATATTGATTCTGCAAAAAAAGGACTAAAACCAACCCGTACCGTCGTAAAAGCTTATAGCATACAACCTAACCTCACGATCGATACGACAGCTGCTAAGGTGATGCTTAAGCCGTACGATCAAATCTTTGTTCGTCAAAACCCCAACTTCGAATTGCAACAAAATGTTGAAATGAAAGGGTTGATAAACTATCCCGGATTTTACCCAAGATTGTCTAAGTTTGAGCGATTGTCGTCCTTCATAGAGCGGGCGGGTGGCTTTAAAGACAACGCCAATCTTTCAGGAGCAGTTTTGTATAGAAAAAAAACGGATTTTCAAAGACAGAAAATTGTCGAGAAACAAATACTTGATTCATTGGGTATACCTATGCCTGATTTTTCATCCGATTCTATCAAAAACATAGAACTGCCTATAAGTATTGATCTGTTAAAAGCGTTGGAATACAAAAATAGCAAACATGATATCATATTGCAAGAGGGGGACATCGTGGATGTTCCTGAAATAAATCCGTTTGTGAGCGTGCAAGGAACAGTACAATCGCCACTCAAAATCGCATTCGATAAAGAGAATACTAGCCTCATGTATTACATCGACAAAGCTGGTGGCTTTGGAGTTCGACCTTGGAAAAAAAGAATTTTTGTAACCTATGCCAATGGTAAAAGTCGGAGAACCAAAACCTTCTTATTCTTTAAAAGGTATCCTAAGGTAGAAGAAGGCGCTCTAGTAATGGTGCCGATAAGGCCAGAAGGGCAAGAATTGGGTGATACCGTAAAGTCTATATTTATTGCAACAATACCCATTGTACTCTCGGCGTATTTACTTCGATCTTTATAAAATAAATTAAGTAGCAATTATGACTACAAATGAGCTGTACAGGAAAATCGTTTTAAGGGCGGGAAAATTTAAATGGATTATTGTATTGGGGTGCCTTGGAGGAGCTGTGGGAATGTTTTTTTACTCTAGAGCCATTCCCATTGTGTACAACACAAAGGCTACCGTTTTTCCACTCAATGCATCTATTGAAAATACCGCCAGTAGCACATTAAGCACTCTTTTAGGAGGCTCCGATCCAACTAAAAGTTTTAGCCAGGAAGCTTCTATCAATATTGTGGAATTGGCTATAAGTAGAAATACCCGCGAAGCAGTAGTGATGGAGCGCCTGCCACAATTAGGGAACAAGCGAATTGCTGAATTGTTGATCAACAACTACAACGAGAATAAAAAAATTATATCGCCCACTATAAAAACGCCAAAAGATACCATGCTGTTGGCCGCAGTTGGGGCAGAGATATTGCGCAAAAATTTCACCGCCAAGATCTTGAAAAGTGGGATAATGGAAATTGTTTTTAGCAGCACCGACAAAAATTTATTGTCGCCGGTGAGTTATATGCTCATTGATAAAATTTCGAATTTCTACATTGACCTTAAAATCAAAAAAGCCAGAAGAGATTTTAATTTTACATTAGCTAAAGTGGACTCGTTAGATGCCATTTTAAAAAAGTATGACCAAGATGCAATTAAGTTAAACAATACCACCTTATTTGTACCCAAAGCGAAAATTGAATTCTTCATACCCAAGGAAAACTTGGTTAACGACAAAAGCCGTGTAGTAAGGCAACGTGATGCTGCAGCAAACAATAGAGAAGAAGCGTTGTGGAGGCTACAAAAAGCCACGCCCATAATTGCTACCCTTGATAAACCCGATCCTCCATATGATAAAACCAAGCCATCAGGTATATTGTACGCCATTATCGGATTTGTTCTGGGAATGGTGTTAGTTGTTATTTTGTTGTTTTCGCCTTTGATATTCGGATATATAAAAGCAGAGATGAACAAAGCCATTTTTACCGACGAAATTCCCGATGACACTATCAGCAGCAATTCCAATGCTGAAGCTACAACTTCAAATTAATAATCTGATTTACTTCGAATACAAAAGGGGCCAACACTTTAACATGTGATGGCCCCTTTTGGTTAATTTTTAGGATACTATAAGTTAGCGCTGGTGGCTAATTTTTTTTGAATGCCCATTTCAACATTTCTTTCCAACTTGGCTTTTTGCCATACATCAAAATACCAGTTCTGTAAATTTTTCCTGTTATCCAAGTAAAGAACAAAAAGCTACCCACCAGCAATAACATAGATACAATTAACTGCCACATAGGTATGTCGTAGGTAATTCTTCCCATCATCACAATGGGTGATGTAAGCGGAAACAAGCTGCCAAATACTGCCAAACTGCTGTGTGGGTTGTTGATAGACTGGGTCATAATCACAAAGCCCACAATAATAGGCATCAGTACCGGAAAAATAAGTTGTTGTGCTTCCTGTTGGTCTTCACTCACCACACTTCCAATGGCGGCAAACAAAGATGCATAGGTTAAGTAACCCGCTAGAAAGTAGAACATAAACAAGAATACTATTTTTGCAATGGGCAATGTAGCCAGGCCGGCACTGATGGTAGCCAGCATGTTCACATCTTTCCCAGCGTCGTTACCCGCGGCAGCCGCAGCACTCACTTGTTCGGTTAAGCCCGGAACCAACAAAGGAATAATACTGGTTAAGATGCTCATCAAAATAATCCAGATAGCAAACTGTGTGAGGCCCACTGCACCTATACCAATGATTTTTCCCAACATCAATTGAAAAGGTTTTACCGAACTCACAATTACTTCTGCAATACGATTGGTTTTTTCTTCCATCACCCCACGCATAACCTGTGTTCCATAAATGATCATCATCATGTAAATAAGAATACCACATAAAAAAGATACAGCATAGGCAATGCCTGCACTTCCTTTTTTACTACCATCTTTACTATCGATGGTATTTTCTATTTTCACATTAGCGGTAATGCTTTTGTACACATTGGGATCAATGCCTTTGCTCACCAGCCTTTTGTTCTCAATGGCTTTGTTTGTGAGCCTCTCTATTGCAATGCTATTGGCAAGGCTCAGCGATGAAGTACTGTGCACAAATAGTTTTTGTAAAGAATCAAAATTCACCATTGGAACATACAAAAAAGCCTGATAACCTTGGTCTTTGTACTTTAGTGTAAAGCTGGCTTCCGTTTCGTTTTTGATAATGCTGGCCTTGATGGTTTTTTGTTGACTCAACAAACTATCCGAAAACAAACCTGCTTCATCTATGATGGCGAGCTTGGTTTCGTCTGTTCCTCCTTTTACGGTGATCATGATTATGGCCGCATAAAATGCAACAATTACCAATGGCACCAGTATGGTGGTTAATAAAAATGATTTTTTTCTAACACGGGTAAAATATTCCCTGCTGATGATTAAACCTGTTTTGCTCATATTGGTAGCTATAATTAGTTATTTAATGGGTTGAAACTGGCGTGCATTG
>JBIIPY010000128.1:0-5715 GCA_044342365.1 Ferruginibacter sp.
CATTGGTGGTACCTTCTACCAGCTTGATGAAAATATCATTCAAAGAAGGTAGTACTTCATTAAAGGAATGAATGGGGATGCCATGATTAATAAAGTGTTTGAGCACATCATTGGGCGTGGCGTCGTGTTGCAATTTCAACAATACTTTTTCGCGTTCGTGTTTCACTACTTCAAAAATGTAGGTCATCATATGCTCTGGCAGCGTAGTAGCACCCAGCTGGTAAATATTTTCTTTAAAATCTTGTTTCACATTGTGTACAGAGCCATCTAATATTTTTTGCCCTTTGTTGATGAGTACAATATGATCGCATATTTCTTCTACCTGCTCCATCCGGTGCGTACTGAATATAATAGTGCTGCCATTTTTGGCTAGTTTAAAAATCTCGTCTTTAATAAGGTTGGCGTTTACCGGATCTAAACCACTGAAGGGCTCATCTAAAATAATAAGTTTGGGTTCGTGTAAAACAGTGGTCACAAACTGTAGTTTCTGGCTCATGCCCTTGCTGAGGTCTTCTACTTTTTTGTTCCACCAACTTTGCATTTCAAATTTCACGAACCACTCTTTTACTTTTTGATTGGCTTCAGCCTTGCTCAATCCTTTGAGCCGGGCAAGGTACACTGCTTGCTCTCCAATTTTCATTTTTTTATACAGGCCTCTTTCTTCGGGCATGTAACCTATGTTGCGAAAATCGCTCATGGGGTCAAACTTTTTGCCATTGAAGATCACCTCACCACTGTCGGGGTAAAATATCCCGGTAATCATTCTCAGCAAGGTGGTTTTACCGGCGCCATTGGGGCCTAGCATGCCGAAGATGCTGCCTTCTTTAATGGTAAGACTGATATCGTCTACCGCTTTTTGAGTAGCGAAATACTTTTTTAAATTTCTCAGTTCGAGTAAATCCATGGATTGATGATTTTATTTAACTAAAGTAGCGAGGTTTTTTAAGTATCTCAGTATTATTTGTATAAGTGGCGATTAAAAAATTACAGGTGCTGTAATTTTTTTTGTAAGATTAGGGCAATCCTTTCCCCATCCATCGCTGCACTCACAATACCACCGGCATAACCAGCGCCTTCTGCACAGGGGTATAAATTGCTGAGTTGTGGGTGCGCCAGCGTGTCGGGATTTCGGGGAATGCGAACGGGGCTAGAGGTTCTGCTTTCGGTAGCTACTACCACCGCTTCGTTGCTAAGGTACCCTTTCATTTTTTTGCCGAATGCTTTAAAGCCTGCTGCCAAAGTATCATACACAAATGCAGGTAAAACCAAATCCAATGTTGCCGATTGTAAGCCGGGTAAATAAGAGTTGGTGGGTAAAGAAGCCGAAATGGTACGATCGGTAAAATGGGTCATCCGCTGTGCAGGTGCTTGCATGTTTCCACCGCCAGCATCGTAAGCCTGCTGTTCTACCATTTGCTGAAAATACATCATCAGCAATGGATCTGAGGGATCGATGTTGGGATGTGTGCCTTTGCGCAATACCTCATAAGCCGCTGCTTCGTCTATTTGTACCACCATGCCACTGTTGGCAAATGGATTGTTTCTTTTAGAGGGGCTCCAACCGTTTACGACTATTTCGCCAGGCGCAGTACTAGCGGGTGCAATGATACCACCCGGACACATACAAAAAGAAAATACGCCTCTTTCTTTTACCTGTTGCACCAAACTGTAGGAAGCGGGTGGCAGGTAAGGATCCCGATGATCGCAATGGTATTGCACTTGGTCTATCAGTTCCTGAGGATGTTCTACGCGAACGCCCAATGCAAAGGGTTTGGCTTCAATGGCAATATGCTGTTGTTGCAACATAAAAAAAATATCACGGGCAGAATGGCCGGTAGCCAGTATGTAAGCGTCTGCACACATTTGTTCACCATCAGCTGTGGTGATGGTACTTATTTCGCTGCCGTTGTGTTGAATGCTGGTGAGTTTTTTATTGAACAACACTTTTCCACCACAAGCCGTAATCTGCTCGCGCATGGCTGTGATGATTTGAGGAAGTTTGTTGGTGCCAATATGCGGATGGGCGTCGTATAAAATATTTTCAGGCGCGCCAAACTTTACAAACATTTGTAGAATGCGGTGGATGTTGCCTCGTTTGTTGCTGCGGGTATAGAGCTTGCCATCGCTGTAAGTACCAGCACCTCCTTCCCCAAAGCAGTAATTGCTTTCGGGGTTTACGATGCCTTCTTTGTTGAGTTGGGCAAGGTCTCTGCGGCGAGCCCTCACATCTTTTCCTCTTTCTATTATGATGGGTTGAATACCCACTTCTATCAACTGAAGGGCTGCAAATAAGCCTGCAGGTCCTGCACCCACAATGATTACTTTATGGGTAGCGGCTGAAACGTCTTTGAAGCTGAAAAAAGTAGTGGGACGTTCCGTAAATGGTTCGTTGATGAACGCGGTTAATTGTAGGTTGATGAACACCTGCTTGCCGCGGGCGTCGATCGATTTTTTTTTGATAAGATAGCCTGTGATGCCAGCTTGTTTGGTGGCTGCCGATGAGGCAATATACTGCCTAATGGTTTCTTCATTGGCAGCTTCGGAGGGCAGCAATTTTAAAACAAGTTCCTTTTGCATGGTCTATTGGTTAATGAGGAACAACACGTACGGCTTGCAGCTTCATTGTTTGACAAAGAAAGGTATCTTTTAAAAACGATGACTGGTTTAAAAAACAAAACTTTCTTTATGTTACTAAAGAAAGTTTTGGAGGAATGCCGTCACTTTTATTTTATTAAAAAGGAAGATCATCTACTGCATCTGGTGAAGATGCAGAAAAGCTATCCAAAGGTTCCATGTAATTATTGCCAACGGGACTATTGCCTTTGGCACCTGGTTGCAATATTTGCTCAATGCGCCATGCATCGAGGTTGGTGATGTAATTGGTAACACCTGCTTTATCCCACTTACTGCCTTTGATGTTGAAATAAACCTTTATTTCGTCTCCAATATTTACCCTGTCTATAATGTCCGTCTTGTCTTGAACACATTGAAATTTCACATAATTGAGAATGGTTTTACCCTTGATCTCATCAGATTTCTCCACGGCAAATTCCCTGGTTTTAAAACTTTCGGTGCGTTGCACCGTATCAAATTTTGCGACCAGTTTCCCGGTTAATTCGTAACTCATACCATGCTGTTTAAGGCGTTAAAAGTAAATAAATTTAATCGATAAAAGAAAGGTTTCGGAGTCATTATTTTGGGAATCGGTTGTTCGGGCCATCCTGTGTTGTTTTTTATAAAATTTGTGACAAAATAAGAAGATGAAAAAGGGCTGTTTATCTATGGTATAAAAAAATATGTGTATAAGTAAATCTTTTTTTAAACCATTTTCAACAAAAATTGAAAGGCAAAGAAGTTAAACCTTTAGTGCTTAAACCCTTTACAGTGCTTGTAAGAACAGGTATAAAAGATACAAAGTCCATACTGTGTTAATTCTGGAAAAAACAAATGAATAAAAAATTTTTTTTTCAACATTTTATTTTGATATTCGCTGTCCTGCCAAAAAAAATGGTCGAAGCTATTCTTTCTGAAACAGGAGAACCCCATAGAAAAAATTTAACTCAATATATATAAATTGCTTAAGGAAGAAAATGGATAAAACTTTTGAAAAAGTATGGGCTAACTGTTTAGAAATTATTAAAGACATTGTAGAATGGCAGCATTTCAAAACATGGTTTGAACCAATAAAACCGGTGGGACTAAAGGAAAAGGTTCTAACCATTCAGGTGCCAAGCCAGTTCTTTTACGAATACTTGGAAGAGCACTATGTTTCGTTGCTCGCTAAAACATTAAAGAGGGAACTCGGTAAAGAGGCTAGGTTAGAATACAGGATCATGGTAGACAGTGGTAATAGTAAAAACAAACCACTTACGATGGATGTTCCTGGCCATGGTTATAAATCATATTCAAACAACGAAATGGATTTTCCGCTCGTCATAAACAATCCAGTTAAGAACCCGTTTGTAATACCGGGCTTAAAAAAGATGCAGATTGATTCGCAGCTGAACCATACCTATACTTTCGATTCATTCATAGAAGGCGACTGCAATAGGGTAGCGCGCAGGGCGGGTAAAACGGTAGCAGAGAAACCGGGTGCTACTTCTTTTAATCCATTGGTAATTTATGGTGGTGTTGGATTGGGAAAAACGCATTTGGCACAAGCCATCGGAAATGAGGTTAAAAGATTGAACCAAAACAAAGTGGTGTTGTATGTGAGTTCTGAAAAATTCATCAATCAGTTTATAGATCATGGTCGCAACAACGCCATCAACGACTTCATTCATTTTTACCAGTTGATAGATGTGTTGATTATTGATGACATTCAGTTTTTTAACAGGGCCGAAAAATCGCAGGATGCTTTCTTCTCTATCTTCAACCATTTGCACCAAAGTGGCAAACAGTTGATCTTAACCAGCGATAAGTCGCCCAAGGACTTAGAAGGGGTGCAGGAACGACTGCTGAGCAGGTTCCGTTGGGGATTGAGTGCCGACTTACAAGCACCCGATTATGAGACTAAGATTGAGATTTTAGACAATAAAATGAAAAACGATGGGTTTGAGATGCCCAGAGAAGTGGTAAAATACATCGCTTACAACATTAACAGCAATGTGCGGGAGTTAGAAGGTGCATTGATCTCATTATTGGCACAATCTTCGCTAAATAAGAGGGAAATAGACCTTGAATTGGCAAAGAAAGTACTAAGAAATTTTGTAAAATCGTCTACCAAAGAAATTACCATAGACGCTATCCAGAAAATGGTGTGTGAATATTTTGATGTGCCTTACGATAAGCTGTTGCAGAAAACGCGTAAGCGCGAGATTGTGCAGGCCAGGCAGATTTCCATGTTCCTGAGCAAGGCGTTTACAAAGAACTCTTTAAAAACAATTGGAGAGCATTTTGGGGGCAGAGACCACACCACAGTGATACACAGTTGCCAAACGGTAAAGGATTTGATGGATACCGATAATTTGTTTAAAGAGAGTGTGTTAGAACTGCAGCAAAAAGTACAATTGTCTGCGATGTAAGAAAAACATTTACACAAAATAACAAAATATATTCCCGGCTTTTTTTGCCGGGATTTTTTATGGAACCTTTGCCGGTATGGGTTTCAGGCGGCAAAAAAAAACTAAATTCAAATAAATGGCATCTTTTCTCATTTAGTTTTGGGTAATATACTTTTGAATTGTATTTTTGCTGCCCCTTAACAGCTAGTGTTAAGAGGAGAGATGCCTGAGAGGCCGAAAGGAACGGTTTGCTAAATCGTCGTACGGGTTACACTGTACCGTGGGTTCGAATCCCACTCTCTCCGCTCAAGACTCGGATCTTACTAACTGTTTTTCGTTCGGGATGTAGCGTAGCCCGGTTATCGCGCCTGGTTTGGGACCAGGAGGTCGCAAGTTCGAATCTTGCCATCCCGACAAATCCCAAAATAGAAGCCCTCAAGTTGAGGGTTTTTGTTATTTGGGACCATGAGGTCGTCCCGCACTTTCGATGCGGGACCATCCCGACAAATCCCAAAATAGAAGCCCTCAAGTTGAGGGTTTTTGTTATTTGGGACCATGAGGTCGTCCCGCACTTTCGATGCGGGACCATCCCGACAAATCCCAAAATAGAAGCCCTCAAGTTGAGGGTTTTTGTTATTTGGGACCATGAGGTCGTCCCGCACTTTCGATGCGGGACCATCCCGACAAATCCCAAAATAGAAGCCCTCAAGTT
>JBIIPY010000094.1:0-10588 GCA_044342365.1 Ferruginibacter sp.
ACGATTTCGTAAAATCTAAACTACCCGCCCTACGCATCATCACCGATTATTATTTTGGATTTATACCCAGGATAGATGCCATGTTGTTTCCACTGTTTGTATTTATTGCAGTGATATTTTTTACTTCCAAGATGGCTGGCAGGTCAGAAGTGATTGCCGTTTTGAGCAGCGGGGTGAGCTACAGAAGGTTTATGCTGCCTTTTTTTATTGGAGGTTTCTTACTCTCCGCAATTTTGTGGTTGGGCTATCAATATGTTGTACCAAAGGCAAATGGCATTTGGGCCAATTTTGAAAAAAAGTATGTGGATGTAAACACAGCTTCTTCCAACTTTAATAGGAGTTACAAACAAAACATCTATTTCAAACTTGACGCTAACACTTACATGGGCATCCGCGGTTATGATACTATTTCTAAAACGGGATTGGGTTTGTTTATTCAGGAGTTTAAGAACAACAAGATTCAATACAATTTGAGAGCATCCAATTTTAATTGGGATACCAGTGTAAATAAATGGAACATGTTGGCAGTTACGGAGCGTTTTTTTGAGGAGAAATCGGAGCGGGTGTTGATGCATGAAAAAATGCTTAAAAATTACAATTTCAAGCCGATTGATTTGCGTAAAGATGAATACCTGAAAGACCAAATGTCTACCCCTGAGCTCAATAATTTTATCCGTCTCGAAAAGTCACGGGGTTCAGAAACCCTTTCATCTCTTTTGGTAGAAAGGTACAACCGTGATGCCATTCCCGCGTCGGTATTAATTCTTACCGTGATTGGTGTGTCGCTCGCTTCCAGAAAGGTAAGGGGAGGCAGCGGAATGCACCTGGCCGTTGGCGTAATGCTTTGTGTATTGTATATACTTTTCAGCAGAATAAGTGTGGTGTTTGCTACAAAGGGTGATTTCTCACCATTGTTGGCTGCCTGGATTCCAAATATTGTTTTTGGTTTCATTGCATTTTACCTCTACAAAAAGGCGCCCAAGTAAAAATGCTGTTTCACTTCCAAGCTTTCTAACAAAAAGTTTTGTTTAACACTTTTTGTCGCCGTAATTTTAAGCGATTTCTACAAGTAAGTTTTTTTTTGCAGATTCAGGTTTGTAAATGCTACCAATAAAAAAACCTTCGGGGGTTTCTATATCCATTTTCAACTTCCAGGTTCCCGCATCTTGAAAACACTTGTATTTAAAGCGCTATTTCATTACATCAATATACTAACATGGGTATCATAAAAGATAGTTTTAAGAAGAAAGCAGATACCGTAGCTGCCGAAATCAAAGACTTATTAAAGCAGCACGGTGATAAAAAAATTGGTGAGGTAACCTTATCACAAGTTTACCAAGGTATGCGTGGCATTACCGGCCTTGTTACAGAAACATCATTACTGGATGCTCAAGACGGCATTCGTTTCAGGGGTTACTCTATCCCTGAATTGCAACAACATTTACCCAAGGCACCAGGTGGTTCTGAACCATTACCAGAGGGCCTGTTTTTATTGATGCTGTTAGGCGAATTGCCCTCAGAAGATAATGTACATCACCTAACCAGTGTGTGGCAGCGACGCAGTCATGTTCCCAATCACGTTTTTGCTACTATAGAAGCCTTACCAGTTTCTTCTCATCCCATGACGCAGTTTGTGGTGGCCATCATGGCATTGCAAACAGAAAGTCATTTCGCCAAACGCTACGCAGAAGGCATGAACAAAAAAGATTATTGGGAAGCCGTATTCGACGATTCAATGGATCTCATTTCCCGATTGCCAAGAATTGCAGCTTACATTTACCGTAGAAAATACAAAAATGGCGAACATATACAGCCCAATGGTTTGTTAGACTGGAGCGGAAACTTTGCCCACATGATGGGTTATAGCGATGAAGGTTTTCATGAATTGATGCGCCTTTATATGACCATACATGCCGATCATGAAGGGGGTAATGTGAGCGCACATACGACCCATTTGGTGGGATCTGCTTTAAGTGATCCTTACCTCAGTTTTGCAGCAGGCATGAACGGATTGGCTGGACCTTTACACGGTCTCGCTAATCAGGAAGTGATTAAATGGATATTTGAATTGAGAGAACAAATTGGATCTGATTCACCAACCAAAGAGCAGATTGCTGATTACGTTAAAAAAACCTTAAGCGAAGGAAAGGTAGTTCCTGGTTATGGACATGCTGTATTGCGCAAAACAGATCCACGATTTACAGCCCAGATGGAGTTTGGTAAAAAACACATGCCAGACGATACGTTGCTACAAACCGTATGGACAGTTTACGATACTGTACCAGATATTTTGGGAGATATCTCTAAAATTAAAAATCCATGGCCAAATGTAGATGCTCACAGCGGAGCATTGCTGGTGCATTATGGAATGGTAGAGTATGAGTTCTACACCGTACTGTTTGGTGTTTCTAGGGCATTGGGTGTTTTGGCCAGCCTATGTTGGGATAGGGCCCTTGGCTTCCCACTGGAAAGACCAAAATCGATTACCACCGATTTGGTTAAAAAATGGTTGGATGGAAAAGATGAAATTTGGGGAGACTAATCCTGAGATATAATTAATGATGAAAGCCCTGGTAAAAGCAGGGGCTTTTGCTTTTAGCATAGTTTTATTGAATCCTGAACATCGATTGTATGAATGACTGGTTCTTTTTGCAGAATAAAAAAAAGGGCCCGGATAAAAATCCAGCCCCGTTTAAAATCCAATATCCTATGAAAAACCAAATAGACGGTTACATATATCAAGCCAGTGTTTTTACGTTGTGAAAATGTTTTTTTAAGTCAAATTTTCCACAAACCGGGTAATCGAGATACAACTTGTATAAAATTTGAAACACAGTGATGCTTGTAACAAAAGTATATTTGTGTCAATTTACATTTTGATGATGAGCATTTTATTTTTTTGATAGTTGTAGGAATGGTTGCTACTGACAGTTACTCTAATAGTTGTTTCTCCGCCACTTAAAGGCGAATAATAACTAACGCAGAGATCTGAAATTAATGCAAGGCGCTTCTCTATTACATAACCAATGCCGGGAGTGAACCCTGCATCTGGTTCAAAAAAGACGAAAGCAGGGTTAAATTAGTTTTTGTGTAGTTCAACAATGCATATATATTTGCAGTCCAAAAAAGGGGGGTAAGCTCAGCTGGCTAGACCTTCCCGATTACTATCGGGAAGGTCGTCTACTTATAAAAGTTCTTATAGTTTTGGATTAAATGGGGGGTTAGCTCAGTTGGCTAGAGCGCTTGCATGGCATGCAAGAGGTCGTCGGTTCGACCCCGATACTCTCCACAACAAAAAAAATCACTTAGTTGTGATTTTTTTGTTTATAGTATGATTTTTCAGTTGGCTAGAGCGTCCCCCCGAAAGCATTCGGGAAGGTCGTCCCGATTCAATCGGGATACTCTCCACTAAAGCGGCAATATTGGTTTTACAACTTTTGTAGCCTCTTTTCGTTTCCACTTTCGTTTCCAACTTTTCCTTTATGAACTTGATACGGTATTGATCGAATATTGCCCTTTATATTTCTTTAATAATTAAACGGTCTTTCATCAGAATACGAATGGGATGGGCTACAAATGTTTCACCCTTTCAGGGCTTCATCAGGATACCTATGGGCTATAAATGTTTCACCCTTACAGGGTTTCATCAGAATACGAATGGGATGGGCTACAAATATTTCACCCTTTCAGGGTTTCATCAGGATACCAATGGGCTACAAATGTTTCACACATACAGGGTTTGATCAACTGATGATTTTTTACAATTTTTTCGGCCATACAGATTTTCATAAAAAAATACAAACACGAAATTGCCTCAACCCCATCGGGGTGAAATGATTGTAGAAACAACCCTCAGCTGTATCAACCCTATCGATGTGAAATGATTGTAGAAAACAACCCACAGGTATACCAACCCTATCGGGGTGAAATGATTGTAGAAACAACCCGCAGCTGTATCAACCCCATCGAGGTGAAATGATTGTAAAATATCCCGCAGCTGTATCAACCCTATCGATGTGAAATGATTGTAGAAACAACCCGCAGCTGTATCAACCCCATCGGGGTGAAATGATTGTAGAAACAACCCGCAGCTGTATCAACCCCATCGAGGTGAAATGATTGTAGAAAATTCAAATCAAATAAAATGCAACCCCATCGGGGTGAAATGATGGTAGAAAATATCCCACAGCTATACCAACCCCATCGGGGTGAAATGATTGTAGAAAAAACCCGAAGATGTATCATTCCCATCGATGTGAAATAATTGTAGAAGCAGCCCAGAGGCATACCAACCCCATCGATATGAAATGATTGTAGAAAAAACCAACAGCTATATCAACCCTATCAATGTGAAATAATTGTATAAACAACCCACAGGCATACCAACCCCATCGGGGTGAAATGATTGTAGAAATATCCCTCGGCTGTATCATCCCCACGGGGTGAAATGATGGTAGAAAATATCCCACAGCTATACCAACCCCATCGGGGTGAAATGATGGTAGAAAATATCCCTATGCTGTATCATCCCCACGGGGTGAAATGATGGTAGAAAATATCCCACAGCTGTATCAAAACAGTCGGGGTGGAACAATTGTAATGTAAATACACAATTACCCACTTCAAACCATGAGTGATGATGTTCAAATCATCAATTCAATGATACGAATCATAATTTATTTTGTCACACACATTGTGCACATGGAATTTTATTCATCTTGTTGATAAACATTATCGTAAAATTCAAATAAATATTTCTCTTCAAATTCTATATTAAACTTCTTCAATAATTCAGTGTACTCATTTTGAAACGTATTTCGTTTATGGTGCTCTTCCTGATTTAGGATGTAATTGTAAACTTTGTCGATATCCGATTTAGAATAGGAGAAGGCGCCGTAACCTTCCTGCCATCTAAACTGCCCTTTTATAAATTGGTGTTTGTTGATAAAATTGGATGAATTGTTTTTTATGTCTCTCACTAAATCTGAAACATTCATTGTTGGTTTTAGTCCTAAAAACACATGAACATGATCGGGCATTCCATTTACAATAATTGGTTTTTGATTCTTCTCTTTAATAATACCTGAGATGTACTTGTGTAATGATGCTTTCCAGCTGTTGCTGATTAAGTTTTGTCTTCCTTTAACCGCGAATACTACATGTATGTAGATTTGCGCAAATGTTCCATTCATAAAATAAATTTAGGTGATAATAATCACCCCAATTGGGGTACGGATATTCTAAGTTAATAGGTTTTTATAAAAAGAAATAGGAAATTCCCATTTCTTTTCAACTTTAAGAAAACAGTCTGACATTAATTGGTATCAATCAGGATAAGAACTGCCCTTATTTTATCGATGTAGAACGATAAATTGCGTAAGAATTTTGAAGGTGAAGGGTATCGATTTTTGGCTTTTTATATGTTTATCCTTTGCACAGCTAGTAAAATATTTTACTGATAAGTTATGAAAAGTTGAAGAAGAAAATATCCTCTAACTTGCGCTCAGTTTAACATTGCCCAAATATTCTACTTTGGATGTGGGCAGTTTTCAAATATGCTTTGGTGGTTATTTAACCTTCCTGAATTTCGTACTTTTGTTTTAATCAACAGCTTCTCATAATCTCCCTTTAATTTGAAAGATGGTAAAAAAAGACACTACAACTTATCTCAAAAATGAAATTCAATTTTTAGAAGGCCCACAAAGTAGATGGAAAGAATTCAAATTCACGGTGAATGTGTTGTTTGAATTTATAAAGGGCTTTAGAACCTTGCATTTTGTAGGGCCTTGTGTTAGCATTTTTGGATCGGCCAGGTTTACCGAAGATCATCCATCCTACCAACAAGCTCAAGCCCTGGCTGGAGAAGTGGCAAAACTCGGTTTCACCGTAATGACGGGAGGTGGTCCAGGTATCATGGAAGCAGCAAACAGAGGCGCAAAAGATGTAGGGGGTAGAAGTGTAGGTTGCAACATCGTATTGCCACACGAGCAACATGAAAATCCTTACTTGGATAAATGGGTTGACATTAAATATTTTTTTGTCAGGAAAACATTGCTCATTAAATATTCTTATGCATTTATTGTGATGCCAGGTGGCTTTGGAACTTTAGATGAATATTTTGAAGCTATCACACTCATTCAAACAAGAGTGATATACGAGTTTCCTATCATTGTATTTGATACTGAATTTCACAAAGATCTTATTGCGCATATCGATAAAATGAAAAATGCGGGAACCATCTCTCCGGAAGATCTCAATCTTTGTTTGTTCACAGATTCTATTGAAGCAGCCATCCAGCATTTAAAAGATCATGCCATCAATAAATTTGGTTTGAAAGCTGCTAGGAAAAATAAATTTCATAAAAAGTGGATTGACAAGATCTTCAACAATCAATAACCTGTTTTGACTTTTTTGTCTTGCCATATTTGAAAAACTTCCAAAGTAGCTGCCTATTCTATTGATTGAATCTAAATATTGACTGATTCCAAATATTTGCCATCCTGAATGAACTTTAAAAAGCTTTTATTGTTTTACTTTTTATTTTATCATAACTATTAGATCATGGGAGTACTAAAGCAAATTGCAGAATATTTATACCTGAAGAAGAAAGATCCGAATGCGCCTGATACACAATGGGTAAAATACATGCATGGTATTAATCGGTTGTCTATCATACTTTTTTTAGTTGCTATGATCATATTGGCTTTTAAAATCTTATCCAAATAATTTCTACAGATTTTATTTTTTTACAAAGTTCCAAACACTCAAAGCTGCGTTTTCTGATGCGTTCCCGCCCAATTTGAGCAATGCTCTCAAGCGGTCGTAATCTTCTTGCATTTTCTGTTGCTTGTTTTTGTTGGTTAGTAGTAACCCTAACTCATTTACCAGATTTTCCTCATTCATATCTTGCTGAATCAGCTCTTTTACTACTTCTTTATCCATAATTAAATTTACTAGGCAGATGTATTTAATTTTGATAAGTTTTTTTGCTATCTGATATGAAATATTGTTGCCTTTATAACACACTACTTCTGGAACACCGAACAGGGCAGTTTCAAGCGTTGCGGTTCCACTTGTTACCAATGCAGCCCTGCTTTTGGAAAGCAACTCATAAGTTTGATTGAATACAGCAGACACATTTTTTTGATCTACCATCAAGTTATCGTAAAAGTCTTCCGGTAAACCCGGTGCCTTGGCCACAACAAATTGAAATTTGGGAAACCGTTTTGCTACCTGTAGCATGACGGGTAATTTTTTTAAAATTTCCTGCTTCCTGCTGCCCGGTAACAACGCAATAATCCGGCTATCTTCATTTCTGTCGAAGTGTGCAGTGGCTGAATCTTCAGAAATAATTGTGCTTTTAAATGCATCAATCACTTCAACCAATGGATGACCTACATACTCCACATTAAAATTCCACTTTGCGTAAAATTCTTTTTCAAATGGTAAGATCACGAGCATCTTATCTACATTCTTTTTTATACCATGGATCCTGTTTTCTTTCCACGCCCAAATTTGCGGCGAAATGTAATACAATATTTTTATGCCTTGTTGTTTTGCCCATGCTGCAATTCGAAGGTTAAATCCCGGATAATCTATCAATATCAAAACATCAGGTTGAAATGCGCTGATATCTTGTTTACAAAAACGAATATTTTTAAAAATGGTGCCTAAGTTTTGTATCACTTCAGCAAACCCCATAAAAGCAAGATCTCTGTAATGTTTCACTACTGTTGCGCCGGCCATTTCCATTAAATCGCCGCCCCAACACCGTATGGAAGCTTCGCCGTCTAGCTTGTGCAACTCTATTATTAAATTACTGCCATGCAAATCTCCACTTGCTTCACCCGAAATGATATAATATTTCATGCTTAAAATCTTGATACAAAATTAGGATTTAAAACTACCGACATTGTTAATGAATCTGTTGGGAACGATTAATTTTTTTAAGCTGCCTAAAGGTTAAATTCAACAAAGCATACTTGCTTGTGTCTGGTAAATAAAAATGCCACCATTCTGTTTCCAATACCACAAAGCCGGCCGCTTCCATATGCTGTTGTAACAATGCTCTGTTGGCCAAAACATTTGCTGGAAGTGCCTTAAAAGAAACATGTGCGGTGTCACTAAAATGATCGAAACCTGTTCCCATGTCTAATTCATCGCCGGTAGTAACATCAACCAATGTTAGGTCTACTGCAACGCCTCGGTTGTGTCCACTACCGTACTTCGGATTGGCTACATAACGTTCATCCTTCAAAGGTTCCCACATTTTTTCTGTTACGCTGTAAGGCCGGTAAGCGTCCCAAATTTTAAGTCCAACGTTGTGTTGCCTTAGTTGTTGTTGCACTTTTGCCAGCGCCATGGCGGCCATCAACCGGAGATAGGTAGTGTTAGTAGATTCATATAAGATACCATGCATGAAATTATCGATAGTAGCATATTTTAGTTCAATTACAATGTCGGGTACCCATTTTTTTACGTCCACCATCTTGTTAATGGTATCCAGTTGAACTGTTTTTTTATACGCTGTCAGATTGTCAATTACAAATAGGCCATACTTGTTCAATACGGTATCCTGTGAATAACCATAAAAATTTGTTGATAATAAAACAAACATCAATGTGATGAATTTCTTCATATATTACTTTAACTTGTTGAGATGAGTGAAAATAAAAAAGGTTGTTTTTTCGTTCAATTTAGTAAAATAATTCCTGTTATGAAGATTACACGATTGTGTTACGTGTTTGTATTCATTTTTTTCTGTACCGGTATGGCGTCCTGTAGCAATCCAACAAAAAATGAAATCCCATCTTCAGAAAAGAATGTGGCTGTTCAAAATGAACTCCGTCAAATGCTTGATTCCCTCCACGGAAAGTCAGTGAACGATAGTACCCAATTATTTGCCCCCGCTGTTCTGCAATATTTTTACAACCAAACTTCTTATCAGCCAATTTGGAGTAATGCCAGAAGCTGGGACGCCATCACAGATACTTTACTTGGCTTTGTTCAGAAAAGTCAATTTTACGGATTGATAAAAGAAGATTATCACTGTGATCTTTTGATGAGCATTAAATCTGAATTGGATAACGACAGTCTTAAATTAGCTCCAGCTTATAGTTGGGCCAGGGCAGAAATATTATTTACAGATGCCCTTGTACATATTTTTCAGGATATTAAGCAAGGGAGGTTACAACACGATTCACTTACTTGGATAAACCTTCCTGTAAAGCGGAAGGAATTTTTTATGCCGCTCATTCAAACGTTTGTGGCAAGTGCCGATTTAAAAGAAATTATAGCAGATTTAGAGCCGACCCATAAAGGTTACCAAGCACTAAAAAAAGCGCTGGAGCCTTTTGTAATTTCTATGAACACCAAACGGTTTACCTACGTTCAATATCCTTATAAAGATTCTTTTTTGTTTATAAAGAAATTTAAACAACGCATGAAGGAAGGAGGCTTAATAGCCAACGCATCTGCACCGTTAGATTCAAATGGCCTTGCTTCGCTAATAAGCAAATACCAACAATCTAAACAGTTGAAAGTAACGGGTAAAATATCTGCGGCATTGGTGAACCTTATCAACAACACGGATCTTGAAAAATTTTACCGGGTGGCCATTACATTAGACAAATACAAACAAATGCAAGATACCTTTCCCAATAAGTACATTTTGGTGAACCTTCCGGCATACCAACTGAGCGTTTGGGATAACGATACCGTTGCGTTGGAATCTAAAGTAATCATCGGGAAACCAGTTACACCCACACCACACATAACCAGTGCCATTTCTAATTTGGTGATATATCCTACATGGACGGTGCCAAAGAGCATCATTGCCGCAGAGTTGCTTCCGGGTTTAAAAAAGAATCCGGGCCATCTGGCCAAAAAAGGGTTGGGACTTTACACTTACAAAGGCGAGCCAGTAAATCCATACAGCATCGATTGGACTAAATACTCGAAGAACATTCCTTACTTGGTAAGGCAAAGCAGTGGTGATAACAATGCGTTGGGCATTATTAAATTTAATTTCAGCAATACACACGACGTGTATCTGCATGATACCAACCAGCGTTACCTCTTCAAAAATAGAAATCGAAGTTTAAGTCATGGCTGTGTAAGGGTAGAACAATGGCAAAAACTAGCCTTCTACATCGCAAGGAACGACAGTATTTACAACAACAATGAAAAAAGTTATAACACAGACTCTTTGTTACAATGGCTTGGAGAAAAAACATACCGAAAGGTAGATATTAAAAAAAAATTACCACTCTACATTTTATATTTCAGCGTAGAACCGCTTGATGGAAAACTAGTCTTTTTTGAAGATGTATATGGAGAAGACAAAGCGATAAGAGAAAAGTACTTTGCTTTAAGATGATTGTTTATATTTGACTTCCACATGCAATTTATTCAACATATAGTGTTATGGCTGCTTAATGCCTTTACCTGCTTTTCTGACGGAAAAGGAACGTCTCTATTGGTGAAAACCGATTTCATTCCAGGTCCTGTAAAAACAGAACAAAAAGTGCCTGAAAAAAGCGCCAGGGTTTTGTATGGGCAAGCTAGTTTTTATGCCAGTAAATTTGAA
>JBIIPY010000001.1:0-102972 GCA_044342365.1 Ferruginibacter sp.
TTTTCTTTCATAATGTAGTCGGTATTTCTGTTCCAACCACGCTCAACGTCTACAGTTTCAAGATCCCAATCGTTGTTCCATGGGCCTGAAAAATGGATGTTGTTGCCCCAAGCTACACTTTCGTCTACCCTTACCTGTTTACCCACTGGTACATATACTGTTACGATCACACGCTGGTTGCGGAACTTATCGGTTTTGTTTATGGGTACACCTCTCTCTAACACCAGCAAAGAATCTGATTGATAGGCATTGTAGTTAATGAGCGACGCATTTTTTTGTGCAGTTCTTTTGTCTTCACCATTGGCCAGTTTTAGGATGGTTACCATGAAGCTGTCGGTTTTAGATTTCACGATCTCCACGGTTACGTTGCGCACATAAGCAGTATCGTCTTCAATTACTTCAAATGGTTTCATGCTGTACCAATTGTTGCGGAAGTATTTTTTATCGGGCGACAAAGCTGTTAATTCTAATTTATTAACAGAAGGGTTCACCAAGGTAATTTGTTCTTCATTGATGGGGCTGTTACTACGGAAGTCTTGTCCGATAGAAATGATCAACCCTACAAAGGATACGATGCCTACCAACCACAACCCTACAAAGGAGCTGCGCATTACTTTGCGGTTGGTTTTAATGTTGGCCAATCGGCGAATGATCCAGGTAATGATGCCGATGATGGGGATGGCGATAAAGAAAATTAAGGTTCCCCATGCAAATGCATTTTGCCATCCTGCGCTCAGTAAAAAATCTTTTGCAGGAAACAACCCTACGGAAGCAACACCGAATGCAAACAAGCCAATCACCAGTGCAATGGCAATAGATCCAATGATGAAGTAAGCAAATATTTTAAACAAGAGTGCTATGATATCTCCCAACGATTTTCCACTTCTTTTGCTTACTTGCCCTATTTCTGCACCCAACACTTGACCTTTTTCGGCTGCGAAAGTTTTGGCTTCCTTCCCAAATTTTTCAGCTCTGTGTTGCATGCCTTTCATTTCTTCCATCACAGAGTTTTTGATGCTGTTCATATCAACTTTCTCCCCTTTCATTTCTAATTTTTCGGCAGTAGAGGTTGCTTCTGGAATCACCAACCACAATATGATGTAGACAAATAGTGCACCTGGACTAACACTGAAGTTGAAAATGTCAGGAAAGTCGCCCCAGTTGTTGTTGTTCCATCTAAATACAAAACTCAAAAATGGCAATAGGAACAACACCCTAGGGATCCATACATTGATACCGAAATAGTTGGCAATGCCGCTGCACACACCGCCAATGATCTTATCATCATTGTCTCTGAACAGCTTTTTTCTTGGGCTACCAATTTGGGTGCTGGCCGTACTTGGCACAGCTACCCAAAGAATGATGTAAGGCAGTAAACCAAAACCGAATGAGAAGAAGAGGATGGCAAAAATGATGCGCACCACAACAACGTCTATTCCAAAGTAGTTGGCCAAACCACTGCACACACCGCCAATCACTTTGTCTGATTCGCTTCGGTACAAACGTTTTGATTTGATGTATTCAAAACCTGTGGCACCTGAACCAGCATTGCTACTGTTAGCGCTTTGGTTTTCAGCAGATGAAGCTCCAGCAGAAGCGGTATTGTCTGCTTCTACTTCTTCGAAATCTTCTGGTCTGCCCATGCTTTTGATAATGGCATTTACATCTTCATCGGTGATGCAAGTGGCGCCTTTTTTAAGGCGCTCCTGAAACAGTTCACCAATTCTACTTTCAATATCGTTGATGATTTCTTCCTTACCATTTTCGTTGGCAAAGTACCTGTTCAGGCTATCTGTATACAGTTTTAAGATGTCGAATGCGCTCACTTCTATAGGAACTACCCGCCCCTGGAAGTTGATGTTTATTACTTGTTTCATGACGCAATAATTAAGTTTTTTTGTCTGGTTTACCCGTCCCTGTGGACGCATAAATCATGGCTAAATGTTGTTTCGGTTGTTGTTGAAGTTGTACCAAAAAAGCATGGCTATACTTTAATATTGGTAGTTGAGCTGTTTTATTCCGGACTCCTGGTAAGCGCCTGTACGGCGTTGGCCAGTTCGTTCCAAGTGGCTTCTAGTTCGCTGTAAAACTGGGCGCCTTTTTCGGTGAGTGAAAAATATTTTCGTGGCGGACCACTGTTGCTTTCTACCCACCTGTAGGTTAACAACTCTGCATTTTTGAGCCTTGTGAGCAAAGGATATAATGTGCCCTCAAAGATGTTGAGGTTGGCTTCCCTCATTTTATCAATAATATCAGACGGATAAGCTTCTCCCTGTTTTATCACTGATAAGATGCAAAACTCCAGTACCCCTTTGCGCATCTGGCTTGCTGTGTTATCAATATTCATGGCTTAATGTTTTAAAATTCATGGCTATACTTTAGTGATCGTTGGTAAAAGAAGGCGGCGTTGTTGCTAAAAAGTTCCGGACCCTTTGTCAACCCTTTCGCTTCCCTTTATTCCCTTTCACATCACAAATATAGAAACAATTCAGTACTATGCAACACATAATACCATTTATTTTAAAGTAGTGGTTGTGTTATAGTTGTATAGCTTTTATAAAAATGAAGCCCAGAGCGGGTTCCGGCGGAAAACATCGTAAAAATAATTTTTAAAATGATATACGAATGGCAATATTTTGTGACGAACGGCGTTTTTGTTGCAGTCGTTTATACATGCTGTTAAATTATATATAACAAATACAATTGTGAGTTTATATACAATAACTGGTATTTATTTTGAATCTTACATCTTTATAAAACCCCACGACCATGAAATATTTTATACCCCTCATTTTCTTCTCCCTTTTGATAACTGCTTGCGGAAGCAACAAGGGTTTGCTTGAAAGAAGCGATGAAGACAAAGCCTTACAAGAAGCCGTAAAAAAGCTGAATAAAAATGCTGACAATGATGATGCTACTGAGGCATTGCCGGTTTTGTACAAAAGCATTTTGAAAACACGTTTGGCTAGGATCAAGAGTTATGAGTCGGGAGCCGATATTGGCCGGTGGGATAAGATCATTTATGAATACGAGGCTTTGCAGCAAGCTTACAACAGCATTGTACAATCTACCCCTGCGTTCAAACTTATTACACCCCAAAATTTCAGTACCCAAATAGTAGAATCGAAAGATGCTGCAGCTATGGCTTATTATGACTATGCCCAAAACTATTTGGAAAAAGAAGGTAGAGACAACGCAAAAAAAGCATACAGTAACTTTAAAAAAGCAGATCGTTATTCCCCTGATTACAAAGATGTAAAAGCCAAAATAAACCAGGCATATGAAAATGCCATTGTAGATGTGGTCATCAATCCAATTGAAGATAACAGCTATTTCTTCAACGCAGGATGGGGAAGCTCAGGCCTTAATTACAGCAACGATTATTTTCAGCGTACGTTGCTGAGAGAATTAACCAATAACAATAACAACAACAATTACGCGGCACGTTTTTACAGCGACTGGGAGGCCGGGAGAAAAAACATACCCGTAGACTGGACGGTAGACCTTCGTCTTAGAAATGTAGATATTCCGCAACCCATCCGCAATACATTTAGGAGAGATCGGAGCAAACAAATTGAAACAGGAAAAGATACATCCGGCCGTCCCATCTATCAAACTGTAACAGCCACCGTGAACGTAAACCGAATGAGCTTTACAGCCAATGCACAAATGGATGTGTTGATCAAAGACATTGTTACACCTACAACCATCAGCAACCGAAGTTTTAGAGAGTCGTATCGTTGGGAAGAAGAAAGTGCAAGCTACACCGGCGACCAACGGGCACTCACCGATGAAGACTGGAATAGCATCAACAACCGTAATTATGTTAACCCAAGAAGAGAAGAAGTATTAGAAGAATTGTACAGAAAACTATATCCGCAAATATTAAACAATATCAGGAACAATGTAGATTGGTAAATAATATAAACAAACATAAAATTTAGAACCGGCTACGTAAGGCCGGTTTTTTATGCAATAAACCCCACTGTATTATTCTGAAAAATTCTTGTGATTAACGGAACAACACATAAGCCAACCAGCTCATGCCATAAGCCAAGGCAGTCATGTATACAAACTGAATGGTGGGCCATTTCCAACTGCGGGTTTCTCTTTTTACAATGGCGAGGGTACTCATACACTGCATGGCCAATACATAAAAAATAAGGAGCGATAAACCTGTTGCAAGGTCATATACTTTGCTGCCATCGGTACGTACAGCAGCTTGCATTTTTTGACGAAGCGTGTTTTCATTTTCATCTTCCCCCACACTGTACAGCGTAGCCATGGTACCTACAAATACTTCTCTGGCTGCAAAAGAGGTAATCAATGCAATGCCAATTTTCCAATCGAAACCCAAAGGCCGAATAGCTGGTTCGATGGCTTGGCCAAGGATGCCCGCATAGGAGTTTTGCAGTTCTTCTGTTTTGCGCAATTTGTTGATGTTTGCCTTATCTGAAGGATTGGCCAGCAACTGAGCATCGTATTTTTTTGCAACAGCATCCATCCTTTCAGTAGGTCCATAACTGCTCAATGCCCACAACAACAGGCTGATGACCATGATGACCTTACCGGCGTCAAACACAAAAATGCGCGCTTTTTCGAGCATGGTTACCAAAGCGTTTTTCCAACGAGGGCTGCGATATACAGGCAATTCCAATATAAAAAAACTTCTTTCTGTACTCTTTATAAACCACTTCATCACCCAAGCCACCATCAATGCCATGAAGGTTCCCAAAAAGTACAAGGCCATCATCACCAACCCTTGTAAACCGAGGAAGCCAAACAACAGGGTTTTAGGAATCGCCAATGCAATGAGGATGGTGTACACCGGCAACCTGGCGCTACAACTCATCAACGGCGTAATCATGATGGTGAGCAATCTTTCTTTTCGGTTTTCGATATTGCGGGCGCTCATGATAGCTGGCACAGCACAAGCAAAACCACTGATCATGGGCATCACCGATTTTCCGTTGAGTCCAACTTTCCGCATCAGCTTATCGGTTAAAAAACTAATCCTGGCCATGTAGCCCGAATCTTCTAACAAAGTAGTTAATCCAAACAAAATCATGATCTGTGGCACGAATATGAAAATGCCACTGAGCCCCGCGATGATACCATTCACCAGTAAATCACTCACCCAACCTTCTGGCAACACACTCGCCACGTAAGAACCAATTTGTCCGAAACCCCAATCAATAAATTCCATGGGGTATTGCGCCAGCCAAAAAATACTTTGAAACAGTAGAAACAATACGCTCAGCATAATCACATAACCCCAAACGCGGTGCATCAAAATATTGTCGAGTTTTTCTGTAAACAACGACATTTCGAGCGGCCCCTCTTCTACTACCGTGTAATGCATAATTTGCCTAATGCGCGCATAGCGTTGCAAAATTTCTTCGGCCTGCGTACGGGTAGGGTTAAACGCGGTTTCGTCCTCTATTCGTTCAATGGTTTCCTGTTCAACTGCAGAGAAGTTAAACTGCTCATGGTTAATGAGGTAGTGAATGGCTTTATACGCGCTGATGTTGGGATAAATATCCTGTATAGCTGTTACCGATTTGGGTGCTAGTAAACTCGTTTCAATGAAATTTCTGGGAGGAATACTTTGCAGGTTTTCAGCTGTGGTATCGATGGCTTTTTTGAGCGCACTTATTCCTTTGTTTTTGCGGGGGTTGATGGCCACAATGGGTACACCCAACTCCCTTTCCAAGCCTGGTATATCAATTTTAATCCCTTTTTGTTTGGCCAGGTCCATCATACTTAGGGCAATCACCACAGGTATTTTCAGGTCGATGATCTGCGAACAAAACAACAAATTTCTTTTGAGGTTGCTGGCATCTGCTACCAATACAATAATGTCTGGTTTGGTATCTGCATCCTGTTGCAGCAACACTTTATAAGATACCCACTCGTCTGCTCTTTTGGGATATAAGCTATAGGTTCCAGGCAAATCGATGATCGTGGCTTTGCAGGTATCAGAGATGGTACTCGATCCGGTTTTTTTTTCAACCGTAACGCCCGGAAAATTACCCACTTTTTGATTAAGCCCAGTGAGCACATTAAACAGCGACGACTTTCCACTGTTCGGGTTTCCTACCAATGCTATGTTTAAGGCTGTGCTCACTAAATAATTTGAAGTACCCTGATTTGCGGGGCACAAAAATAGCGCATCCGCTGTGAAGTATTTTACGATTTCAGAAAGTTAGACTACGCAATACGGAAAACAAAGTATGCCATCCAATCGCAGGCATTTGTAACTTTGCGTTTAAAATATAATAGATATGAGATTCTTTTTGATGCTGTGTTTTTTTGGGGGGTTAACCGTACAAGCGCAAACCACCCAAAACATTTCCAAAAAAACTATGAAAAGGGTAAAAAAACATGTGGTGTTTTTATCGAGCGATCGACTGGAAGGCAGAAGAACAGGCACCAATGGCGAAAAGTTGGCCTATACCTATATCAGCCAACAATTTAAAAAAGCTGGTTTATTACCAGCTGGGTCAAACGGCACCTACCTTCAGCCCTTTGCAGTAAATGAAAAAGAAAACAGAAACGGCCACAACGTAGTGGCATACATCAACAACAACAGCGCCCATACCATCGTGTTGGGTGCGCATTACGATCACCTCGGATATGGGGAAGACAATAACTCGATGTACCGCGATAGCATCCGCATGATTCACAATGGTGCCGATGACAATGCCAGCGGTACTGCAGCGTTGATATCCTTGTCTGGCTGGTTAAAAAAATCGGCCCCTAAAAATTACAATTACCTGCTCATTGCTTTTTCCGGAGAAGAGCTGGGTTTGTTTGGCTCTAAATATTTTACAGAACACCCCACCGTTCCATTAACAAACATCAGTTACATGATTAATATGGATATGGTGGGCAGGCTTGATCCAAAGACCCGGAGCATCACCGTAGGCGGTTATGGCACTTCGCCGGTTTGGGGGCAGTTGATTAAAACCAGCGGCTCCGCGCTTTCCATCAAAATAGACAGCAGCGGAACGGGCCCTAGCGACCACAGTTCTTTTTACAGAAAAGACATTCCGGTGTTGTTTTTCTTCACCGGCACCCATACCGATTACCACAAACCCAGTGATGATGCAAATTTGATCAACTACAACGGCATTGTTCAGATCAGCGAATACATCAAAACGCTTATCACCGCTACTGCCGATATGGGCAAACTTGCTTTTACCAAAACCAGAGAAATAAGTACTGGCAGAATGAGTTTTAAAGTGAGTTTGGGCATCATGCCCGATTATACATTTGCCGGTATGGGTGTATTGGTAGAGGGGGTGAGCAGCGGAAAGCCTGCAGAAAAAGCCGGCATACTAGCGGGCGATGTCATTCTTCAACTAGGCGAAAACAAAACAAGTAACGTTCAAGATTATATGAAAGCTTTGGGTAAATTTGACAAGGGTCAAACCGTGAATGCCACCATCATCCGTGCAAACAAAGAAATAGTATTGCCTATCAACTTTTAACAACAGCAGCGCTTTGCATGAAATTAAAGCTAGACAATGAAACCATTGCGCAGGAGTTTTTTGAGAACAGCTTTCTCATGGGCATTGTTGCGCCTGTAAAAGATTATGTATTTGCCTGGCACATTAATCAAAAGCTGGGATTGAGTTTTCGCAACAACAATGGTTTAGAAATTCAGCTGCGAAAAAAAAACAGGAATTACTTTTTTTCGGTTTACCAATTCCTGGACACTTCTGTAAATACAGAGCACTTTTTGTACAACAACCAACACGACGGAGAATTTTTGCTGCCAGAGTTTAAACACCTCGATTTTTTATGGCTCATCAAGGGCGATGACCTCAATAAAGAGGAGCTCATCAGTTTCATGCAATCTGCCCGATTGATACCCGCCGTGCAACTGGTAACAGAAATGGCCAGTGAAAAAATTAAAAACAAGCAGCACCTGGTTTTATAACCGCCATTGTGCGAAAACAAATGAATGCTACTGTTCAATAAAACCGTAGTATTGGCAACTCGTTTTTTTAGCTTATTAAATAAAATGTACCATGTGGATTGAAAAAGAAAATGCCCTATACCAGGAGTTTACGTTTGCCGACTTTTCTGAGGCTTTCGCCTTTATAACCAGGGTAGCCATTGCTTCCGAAAAGATGGACCACCATCCACGTTGGAGCAATGTGTACAATAAAGTAGAGATCTGGCTAAATACCCACGACAAAGGAGACATCATCACCGAAAAAGACAGGAAGTTAGCAGCGGCCATTGATGCTATTTTAAAAAAATAAATTCGCGGCCGTTTCTTCAAGTGTAATAGATGCCGATGGTGAACTTATCACAAATTCACCATCACCGTTTTTTCTGCCTTAGCAGTAAAAAAACCAATAGGGTTGATAAAATCTTCCAATCCGTTTTCTTTCAAAAGCTGCTGTACTTCCGCCACAGCATTTTCTTGTACGCTGAATAATATACCTCCGTTTGTTTGTGGATCGGGAAGTAAATTAAAAGCCTCCATTACGTTCACCCCTTTTTCGAAACCCGTTTTGGTACTGTAGCTGTTCCAGTTTCTGTACGTAGCATCGGGGATAATTCTTTGTGATACATATTCTCTTGTGCCTTCGCATATGGGTAACTGTGCGTATTGCAATGTGGCAGACAATTCTGCGCCTTCTGCCATTTCTATGAGGTGGCCTAGAATTCCAAACCCTGTTACATCCGTCATGGCGGTAACACCGTTTATTTTGCCCAATGCAGCGCCAATACTGTTCAGTGTCGTCATTTGATCAATCATCAAAGGGAGGTGTTGTGGTAACAGCAATCCTCTTTTTTGTGCGGTAGATAAAACGCCCACGCCAATAGGTTTCGTAATAAACAACAGATCGCCTTCTTGTGCCGAATTGTTTTTCTTCAGATGCCCGGTGGCTACAATGCCGGTCACGGCCAAACCAAAAATGGGTTCAGTGCTGTCGATGCTGTGCCCGCCTGCCAATGGAATGCCGGCTTCTGCACAAATAGTACGGGCCCCATCCATCACTTGCTGTGCAAGTGCAGCTGGTAACTTTTCTACTGGCCATCCCAACATCGCTACTGCCATCAAAGGGTTGCCACCCATGGCATATACATCGCTGATGGCATTGGCTGCGGCAATTCTGCCAAAGTCGAAAGCATCGTCTACGATGGGCATAAAAAAATCGGTGGTAGATATCAGTGCTGTGCCATTACCCATATCGTAAACGGCGGCATCATCGTTGCTGCCGTTACCCACTAATAACTGGGCATTGTTGGGGGTAACCACATTGCTTTGTAAAATTTCTTCGAGTACTTTGGGGGCTATCTTACAACCACAGCCTGCTCCTCTGGAGTATTGAGTGAGCAATACTTTTTCAATTGTTGTTTCTTCATGCATGCAGCAAAGATATTACTCCTTTTTGCGGTTAAACACAATAGAAGCATTTTTTTGAAGATCGCCGCTAAAGCGCACTTCGTACAATTGTTTGCCATCGCGTATTACGAGCAATCCAGTGTTGGGTGTAATAGAACCCAAACTTTCGGCATACATCACCAGCTCCATTCTATCAGTATTGGCAGGAATGTAAATTGTTTTTTTGATGGCCACTGTACTCAATCCTTGCTTCTCTAAAATGAGTTGGCCATTCAGCAAAACACTCACAGTATCTCCGTCTACTTCACCATTGTCGTATAAAGTAAGCAATAAGCTATCGGAAGTAAAAGATACGGTTTGTTGTACGATGGTTTGGCGCTCGTTTACACTGGCTGCGGGTTTGGAAACCAATACCCGCAATTCTTTGTTGTTGTTTTCTTTTTGTGTTGATGCAATCGCTGTCTTGCTATTCTCTGTTGTTTTGTTTGCCTTTTCTGCTGCGGCTTGTTCTGTAGCCTGTGCTTTTTCTGCTGCTTCTTGGGCATCCAATTCTACCTTAGCTACCTCGGCGGCTACATCTAGTGCTTCTTTTTCCGCAGCTACTTTTGCGGCTGACTCCTTTTTTAAAGTTGCTTCTACGTTATTCGTTTCCTCGGCTTGCTTGTTGATGTTATGATTTGCTGCAGTTGCATTGACATCGGACGCCAACTTGTTTGCTGCTTCTTTCTGCATCCTTACAAAAGATAGATCGTTTGCTTTGCCCAATTCTTCGAGGTGAGGAATGAGTGCCGACTGCCAGAAATCATTTTTTCTTTGCAGTGAGACGCTGCCTGTTAAATTGTTATATTCTTTTGTTCTGTTGGTGCTAAATAGGCCAGTGAGTGTCATGATGGGTGCTGTTGCGTCGAGCGTAAGTACATTCAACTGTCGTACATTTTTATTGGGTGGTACGGGGTAGTTATTGGAGATAAGCCTATCATCTTCCACAATAATTTTTCCGTCATTGGCTATTCGGATCGTTACTTTTTTTACACCGTAATATTGTTTGTCGTCTAAAATAAACCAGGTATGCGAAAAGCCCACGTACCTCCCTTTTTCTTTGCCGATACCAATTTCATACTGGTAATTCATTTGAGTAGTATCGTTGTAGAGGGTCCCCTTCCAGAGTCCGGTAATGTCTGTTTCCTGTGCAGTTACTGTGAAGGAAAACATAATCAAAATGGCCATTAGGCATTTGCGGTAATACATGCTAACAATTTTTCGGCGTTCATTATCCTATCAACACTTAAACAGGGTATTTTATTTATCAAAGCCCCCGGATTTTCCCGATTGTACAATCCTTTGCCGTAATATTTATCATAATATTTTAATAGTATAGCAAAACAGGGTTGCAACTCCCCTTCTCTCAGGTATTGAATAGCCGTTTTGGTTTCGAGTGGTCCCAACCTTTTTTGGATACGTTCAATAGATGCAATCATCTTCTCGCGGTCGCAGTGGCCATAATCTTCATTGATAAATGCCAGCCTTTGCTCAAAAGGAATGTCCATAAAAAAAACGGGTTGGTTGCGCATCGTTTTCCAAAACGAATGCGGAATGTGTAATTGACCAATCCGCTGGCTTTCGTCCTCTACCCAGCAAGCTGCATCACCGATGGCAAACAAAGCCATGGCGAGTTTGTTTTCAAACATTTCCTGCGTAGGTTGAGTAGGTTGCCCAATTCCTCCAAATGCCGATCCCTTGTGACTGGCCAGCTTCTCCAAATCAAGAATGGTTTGGCCTCTTTCTTTCAAATGATGTAAAGTCACTGTTTTGCCACTTCCCGTGTATCCCGCTAATATGTGTAGTGTAAATTCTTTTTGAAACTGATTCAATGCCCAATTGCGGTACACTTTATAACCCCCCGTTAGCTGGTACACCGTAAAACCGTACAAATCTAACAACCAAGCAACGGCGCCACTGCGCATGCCCCCCCTCCAACAATGTACGATCACAGCTGGACCTTTAGATGCATCTTTGTTTGGGTTGGTTTCATGAAAATGAGTGGTGTTCTCCTGCTCGTGTTGAGTGCTGTTGCATGTTTCCACTATTTTTTCAACAGCTGAGACCATGGCCCTCATTTTCGGACCAAAAAAATCAAGCCCTTCTTTGATGGCCCTCTGTTTGCCTTGTTGTTTGTATAATGTGCCAATCACTTTCCGTTCTTCATCAGAAAACAAGGGCAATGAAAATGCCCCTGGAATCTGCGCATGTTGGTATTCTCCGGGACTCCGAACATCAAAAACAGGTGTTTGTTGTTGCAGTCTTAAAAATTCTTCGATCGCTATTTTTGTGATGGCCATAATAATATACTGCTAAAATAAAGCATTAAAATGGTTAGCAATCCGTTTGTGACGGGCATAAAAAAAGCCGCCAGTTTGCAGGCGGCTAGTCAACCAAAATAAACTATGGAAAAGAGAAAAATACTTACTCGTTTTTTACAATGGGCTCGCCCGTGTTTTGCACAAAGGCTTGCTCAAAATCCTTAACTAGTTTTTATAAACGACACCCAAGCTCACTTTGAATGATGTTTTTCACTTTTTTCAACTGTACTTTTTACAGTGAGCGGAACGTAGGTTTTGGTTCTGTTGGTAACAAAGTGGCCATTCAGGGTTTCTAATTCATCACTGCCCCCGAAGTCGAGCACATTGAGTTGTCTAATACCGATTGGACAAACAAAATAGTCCAATGTCGGCTATCGCCTCATTGTACTATTTGTTTGATACCATCGGCATTTACTCCCGAAAGCATTCGGGATAAGATTTATAAAATATTGGCATATTATATAAATCACAGTGGTATTAATTGTACTATTTTCTTTTTTGGGGAGGGGTAACCACATAAAAAAACTGCCGGCAAACCGACAGTTATATTTCTTAAACGAATTTGTACTTTTTAGTTGTTCATGCTGGTGAGGAACTCAGCGTTGTTTTTGGTTCCTTTCATGTTTTTTAGCAGGAGGTTGATGGCTTCTTCGGAGTTCATATCAGCCATGTGCTTGCGCAATACCCACATGCGCTGGAAAGTATCTTTGTCTAGCAACAAATCATCTCTTCTGGTACTAGAAGCAACAATATCGATGGCCGGATAAATTCTACGGTTGCTTAGTTTGCGATCTAACTGCAATTCCATGTTACCCGTTCCTTTGAATTCCTCAAAAATAACTTCGTCCATTTTACTCCCTGTATCAACCAATGCAGTGGCCAATATGGTAAGAGAACCGCCGTTTTCGATTTTACGTGCTGCACCAAAAAACTGTTTTGGTTTCTGCATGGCGTTGGCCTCAACACCACCACTCAATACCTTACCACTGCTGGGTGCTACGGTATTGTGGGCTCTGGCCAAACGGGTAATAGAATCCAACAAGATCACTACATCGTGGCCGCATTCTACCAATCTTTTCGCTTTTTGAAGCGCAATGGTAGATACTTTCACGTGCTTTTCTGCTGGTTCATCAAAGGTAGAAGCAATCACTTCTGCCTTCACACTGCGTTCCATATCTGTAACCTCCTCTGGTCTTTCATCAACCAATACAACCATCAGGTAACACTCCGGATGGTTCTCTGCAATGGCGTTGGCCACTTCTTTGAGCAACATGGTTTTACCTGTTTTGGGCTGTGCTACAATGAGTCCACGCTGGCCTTTACCAATGGGCGTAAACAGGTCCATGATACGGGTGCTGTAATTGTCGCTTCTTACACAAAGATTCAGTTTTTCGAACGGGAACAGTGGGGTCAAATAATCGAATGGTACCCTGTCTCTCACTTCTTCTGGCGTTTTACCATTAATGGTTTCTACCTTGAGCAAAGCAAAATATTTTTCCCCTTCTTTTGGAGGACGAACAGAGCCGTAAACAGTATCCCCGGTTTTTAAACCAAATAATTTTATCTGTGAAGGAGAAACATAAATATCATCGGGAGACGACAAATAATTGTAATCACTGCTGCGCAGGAAGCCATAGCCATCGGGCATCATTTCAAGGACCCCCTCTCCCAACACAATACCATCGAACTCGATGTTGAATACCGGCTCTTTTTTCTGGAAAGGCGGCCTGTTGGGCTGTGGTGGACGCTGCTGATGTCTTCCAGGTTCTTGTTCCTGCTGTTCGTCTTCCTCCTCTTCTTCTTCCTCGTTTAAGTCAACCTCGGGTTGTTGTATTTCATCTTCTGCCGCCAGCATTTGAGCAATGGCAGCAGGAATGGTGGTTTGTTCGCTAGTGATAGGTTGCAGCTCTTCCTCTTCTTCTTCTGGTTGTGCATCAGCATCGGCCTTTTGTTTTTTAGGGGCAGGTTTTTTATCCGCCTCCGCTTTCTTAGCCCTTGCCGCTATTTCTTTTTTAAACTGCTGCTCCTGAATATTGTCTGCAGTGTCGTTGCTGGAAGCTTTTGTAATGCGCTTTCGTTTTGGCTTTTCTCCCTCTGGTGATGCTTTTTCTGTTGCCATGTTTTGTTGTTTTTCGAGAATACCGGAAATAAGTTCCGTCTTATTCATTTTTTTGGAATTGGCGATTTCTAATTGCTCTGCTATATCATGCAGTTCAGGAACGAGAAGATCGCTCAGTTGTGCTGTATCGTACATAAAGTATTGAGGAATGCGTTGTTCAAAGTCCGCTCTGATTGTGCCTTTAAAATGGAATTGAGATTGAAAATTTTTTGTGATGGAATTGGCTGTGTACCGTTGAAGTAAGAGATATGGGATAATCACTCAACCGAATCCGAAGCAATAATACGATGATTTTTAAACAAACAAACAAATTTTTTGCGGGAAGCCATCCATGCATAGCATATTCTCTCTACCCTTATCGATGCTTTCCACCCTTTTATTTTTTTGTTTTTTGGTCTACAAAACAGGTCTTATCGCATTTTTCCTGATAGCGTAACGGCTGTTCCCGAATCTGTAAACAACCATCCTAGCAAACGGATGAATTTTGCAAAAACCCTAAACGGAACATGAGAAAAGGAATATTGGTACTAACCAGTTTGTTTTGTTTCCAAAACATTTGGGCGCAGGAAAACAAAATTACTGAAGCAGATACTACGGTCAGCAATATGCCACAGATCAATATAATTTCGGTGAAAGACCGGTTACTCACCCGTGTACCCGGTTCGGTAGCGGTGATAAACCAAGCCATCATCAACCAAATTTTACCACAAAGCGCCAACGATGTAGTTCGAAAAATACCTGGGCTAAATGTAGTAGATGAAGAAGGTGCTGGGCTTAGGATCAACATTGGTATTCGTGGGCTTGACCCAGATCGAAGTCGCAATGTTTTAATGCTAGAAGATGGCATTCCTGTTGCCCTGAACCCATACGGTGAACCTGAAATGTATTTTACACCGGTAATAGATAAAGTGAAAACAGTAGAAGTTTTAAAAGGAAGTGGCCAGGTTTTGTTTGGTCCGCAAACCATTGGTGGTGTGGTAAACTTCATCACCCAAAACCCTCCACTGAAAGCAAATACCAGCGTTAAAATTCGTGGGGGTGAAGGCGGTTTCTTTTCGGGTTATGCAAGCTATGGCAATACCGTTGGCAACACCGGTTTCCTCATCAGCTACTTGCACAAACGCGCCGATAACCTCGGACCTACTGCTTTTGAGATCAATGATTTTTCTGCCAAACTATACTTCAACCTCAATAATAAATCGAGTGTAGGTTTTAAAATGGGTGTGTACGATGAAGTTTCCAATTCTACGTATGTGGGTATTACACAAACCATGTTTGATAAGGGGGGGCAAGACTTTGCCAGACTGGCACCCGATGACCTCTTGCCCATCAGAAGATACAATACTAGTGTTAGTCATGTGTACCGCTTCAACCATCAATTGACATTGCAAACCAACGTCTTTGCCTACACTACTAACAGAGATTGGCGCCGACAAGATTTTAGTACCAACCCAAATGCTGCCAACAAAACAGGCGTAGTTTGGGGGGATGCAAGCGTTCCCGGAGGTGCTTTGTACATGCTCAATAGCAATGGCCACCGCAACCGCCAGTTCGAAGTGTTGGGTATTGAGCCGCAATTAAAAATTGAGGCCAGCACAGGTAAAATAAACCATGAATTACAAATTGGAACCAGGCTTTTGTGGGAGAAGGCCAACGAAGAATTTGTTATTGGTAAAAAAGCAAATGCCACTGCAGGTGAAATGAGAGACGATGAAATTAGAAGCGGAGTAGCCATCAGCGCCTATGTGCAGGATCAAGTAAACATCACTTCGCGGCTAAGCGTACACGCTGGAGTGCGAATTGAAAATTTTGATTACAAAAGACAAATCAGCAGAGGTCGTTTCAATATAAATGGAACCACCGTAGTTGCAGACACCAATGTAGTAGCCAATGGAAATGTATTTACCCTGATACCGGGCGTAGGGTTCAGCTTCAAAGCCAGCGAAGCCATTAATTTCTTCGGTGGAATTCACAAAGGGTTTGCACCACCACGTACCAAAGATGCCATCACGGCCAATGGTATTTCTTTGAACGTTGAAGAAGAAAGCAGCTGGAATACAGAACTGGGTCTACGCAGCGCATTTTCTACATTCCTAAGCGCGGAACTCACCGGGTTTTACATGCATTTTAGCAATCAAGTCATACCCATCTCACAATCGAGCGGGCAGGCAAATGCCACTGGCTTGGCCAATGGCGGCGCTACTAGGCATACCGGTATTGAAGCCGCTTTGGAAGCAGACCTTGCCAAAGCCTTCCGTAAATCGTATGCAATTACTATTGGAGGAAATGTTACCTATGTGCTGTCCGAGTATTCTGAAGACCGGTTCATTTCAAAATCTGGCAATCTGGTGAATGTAAAGGGCAACAAACTTCCTTATGCACCTTCATTGATTGTTAACGGCAGTGTTGGTTTTGAGTCTAAAAAAGGATTCGGTATCAAACTGTTTGGCAACTACACTGGTGCTCAATTTGCCGATGAACTCAATACGGTTACGCCCAACGCCACTGGTTTAATTGGAGAGATCGGAAGTAGAATTGTAGCCGATGCTACCATTTATTATCCTTTCCGAAAAAACAGCATTACTGCAAGTATCTCTGCCAAAAACATCGGCAACGAAAGGTTCATTGTTTCCCGCAGGCCACAGGGCATCAAGGTGTCAACGCCCCGTCAAATTATTGCAGGCATTAACATCGAATTGTAAAGAACCGTCAATATTATAACAACCTCCCTCTCTAAAAAAGAGAGGGCTTTTTGTTTTCGGTAGCCGTATTTTTATCTAACAAAATACGAAAATGCCAACGCCACTAAAATACATTTACAATGAAGTCTTTTTTGATGAGTTTTGTACCGCTGCAAAAAAAACCATTCCTGGTTTTAACCAAAAAGCGTTTATAGATGCGGTGCATCATTCAGATTGGGAAGCACTCGAATTGAAACAAAGAATGCGCCGATTGTCAACGGTGTTACAAAGCTTTTTACCGGGAAATTATGCCAAACAGCTGGCTACAATTTTAGAACTGATAGATGCCCTGCCAAAGCCCGGCAACGTGCAGTATGCTAGTCTTGCCTATATGTTTCTTCCCGATTTTGTGGAACAATTTGGACAGCATGACCTTAAACGATCCCTAGAGGCGATGGAGAAAATTACGCCCTTTACCAGTTGCGAATTTGCCATCCGACCTTTTTTAAAAACCCATATAAAAGAAACCATGTTTCAAATGCAGGAATGGAGCAAGCACCCCAACGAACACGTTCGCCGGTTTGCAAGTGAGGGTTGCCGACCACGATTACCCTGGGGCATGGCTATTGCATCATTAAAAAAAGACCCCACTCCTGTTTTACTTATTTTGGAGCGGTTAAAAAATGATCCTTCAGAATATGTAAGAAGAAGTGTGGCCAACAACCTGAACGATATTTCTAAAGACCATGCCCTGCTGGTAGTAGAATTGGCAGCAAAATGGTTGGGCAAAACCGCCAACACCGATCGTTTGTTAAAACATGCCTGCAGGGGTTTACTCAAAAGCGGCAACAGCAGAGCCCTCGGGCTATTTGGTACCCCTAGAGATGTAGCCTGCAACGTAAGTGAATTACAATTTTCTGCAAAAGAAATTGCCATGGGAAGCAGTCTGCAATTTTCTTTTGTTGTGCAGTTGTTGGCCAAAGAAGCGGCTCGTTTGAGAATTGAATACGGGGTGCATTTCATGAAAGCCAATGGACAACAGCAACAGAAAGTTTTCAAGATTGCAGAAAGTACCTTTAATCCTGCACAAAAAATTAGTTTTCAAAAAAAACACGCCTTCAAAGATTTAACCACTCGGAAACACTATGAGGGTGTGCACCTGGTTTCTATTATCATAAATGGTTTAGCCCGACAACAGCTCTCAATTACGTTGCAGAAAAATTCTTAAAATCATGACAAATATCAGTAGAAATGAGTACAATTTTTTGTATATTAAAGCCTGTTAACTGACATTGTTTCTGTTTTTACATTTTGGCAACATTTTAGCAATGCTATAGATTGTATTTAATCACCATAAAACATCATTTCCATGAGTAAGAAATTAATAAACGGATTGTTGGTAGGTGCTGCTGTTGGGGCAGTGCTGGGTATTTTATTTGCTCCCGATAAAGGAACAGAAACCAGAAAAAAGATGGCTAAAAAAGCGGAAGATCTGGGAGACGAATTAAAAAGCAAATATTCGGAAGCCAAAGAAACGCTTCGTGAAAAATTTGAGAAAATAAAAACAGAAGCTGAAGACATGATGGATCAGAACGCCAAAGAACAGATGGGGTAAACCATTAGCAGCATTAAAAAATAAAACGACATGGAACAACAAACAGAAAACATAGAAGGCCTGTTTGAAAAAGCGGCCGACTATGTAGAGACAAGGCTGGAATTATTTAAACTGAAAACGGCTTTAACCACCTCAGACGTGGTGTCTGAATTGGTAGGGCGCATTGTTATAGTGTCCGTCATTACCATGGTGGTAATGATGCTCAACATTGGCCTCGCTTTGTGGCTGGGAGAGTTACTGGGTAAAACCTATTATGGCTTTTTGATGCTGTCAGCATTTTACAGCCTACTGGCGGTGCTGCTGTATATTTTCAGAGAAAAATTAGTGGAATCCCCTGTTTCCAATGCCATCATTAAAAAAATGACCAGATCATGAGTTACAACACCACGGCAGCATTAAAAGCTGGGATTCAGCAACTGGAAGAACAGAAAAAAATGCAACAACAAGAATTGATTCAACATTTTTATGCCACCAAAGAAAGTTTAAGGCCAGCAAACCTATTTCGTTCTGCTGTTAGCAACATAGATGGAGCAGGGATTTTGGGAACAGTCATCAAAACTGCGGGCACCATTGGCGCCAGTTTACTTGTAGGGAAATTAGCAGGTGGTGGCGCAGCGGTTGAGGGAGGAAGAGGCCTCCTGCGCATGTTCTTAAAAGAAGCTGCGGGCACCGGTATTAAAAATAATAGAGAAAAGCTAAAGGCTTATGGTATTGCCATTTTCAACAATCTTTTTTCTAAAAAAAACAAACAGGCATAAGCCGGTTCTTTTTTATGCCTTTGTTTTAAATTTTTCGATCGCCGTTTTAGAAAAGGAACTTAATATTAACCGACCGCTGATGGCCGCTCTTTCTTTGAGCAAATCGTCCCAATGTTCGGTTCCTGCCCAGAAAACTTTTTTCATTTCAGCCATGGCTTCCGGATTTGAATGGGCCAATGTGGTTGCCAATCTGTTAACAGACTCGTTCATATTGGCCACGTTTTCGTGTACTTCTGCAAACAGGCCCTTTCTTTTTGCCCATTCGCTGTTGCGCCACATGGAAGCATCGATGGCCAATGCACTGAATGCAGCAGTTCCAATTTTTCTTTCCACAGCGGGGCCCACTACAAATGGTCCGATGCCTACTGCCAGTTCACTTAATTTAATATCTGCGTCCTTTACGGCAATGCTGTAATCGGCCGTTGCCGCCAAACCAACACCTCCTCCTACACATTTTCCCTGAACCCTAGCTATGATAAATTTTGGGCATTTGCGCATGGCATTGATCACTTGCTCAAAACCACTGAAAAACTTCAGTCCTTCTTCTTCGTTTTTTATTTGTACCAATTCATCAAAAGATGCCCCTGCACAAAAAGCTTTTTCGCCTGCACTTTTCAATACAATCACTTTCGATTCTGCATGCGTTCCCGCAAAATGTATTTCATGTGCCAGTTGTTTTAACATTTTACCCGGCAAAGAATTGCTTTGGGGATGAAAAAACTCTATACTGGTAATGCCATTGTGCGTTTCAGATTTTACATACTCCTGTTCCATATTGCTGTGTTTAATAATTAAAATGAACTTCCCTTCTCCAAACTTTTAGGATCAATTTAATGTTACATACTCAATTTTTAAATCTTGAACCTGTTGTATTATTTAACAGGCTTTTTCATTTGCACCATGGTGAGAATAGTCGCAACTCCGGTGATTTCGTCGGTTTCATCTAAAATTTCTACGTACCATTTTACAATGCCCTTAGCAATGTCCTGCCCCTTTATGTAGGGAACATCTGGGTTGACTTCTTTTAATTCCTGTGCTGTTTTTTCTTTACAAGTAAATCGGATATAGATGCTATTGCCAGGATAAACCGGCTTGGTGAAGCGCAGTTCATCTATTCCATAATTGAGTAACACCGGATTTTTTTCAAAGCTATCTACAAACAACCCTGCTGCTGCACTCATAATAAAATAACCATGTGCTACTTGTTGATCGAACATTGTGTCGTCGAAATTGGTATCGGTAAGATGCGCATAAAAATGATCGCCGCTGAGCTCGGCAAAACGGGTAATATCTTCTGAAGTAATGAGCCTTTTTTCTGTTACAATCTGATCGCCAATTTGCAGTTCTTCAAAATACTTTTTAAAAGGATGTGTCCCTGTAGTATTTCCTTTCGCATGTGGCTGATAAACGTTGCTGATGGCAGTGAGCATAGAGGGCGACCCTTGTATGGCCGTGCGTTGAAGGTAATGCTTTACCCCTCTCAAACCGCCCATTTCTTCTCCACCACCAGCTCTTCCCGGACCACCATGCACCAGCATGGGCAAGGGCGAACCATGCCCGGTGCTTTCTTTTGCACATTCATTGTTTAATACCAAAATTCTACCGTGGTGGGTGGCCGCTCCCAACACATATTCTTTTGCAATGGCTGGGCTGGCAGTGATGATGCTAGAACACAAACTGCCTCTTCCTTTTTTACTCAAAGCGATGGCGTCTTCTGTATGTTGGTAAGGCATGATGGTGCTTACCGGGCCAAAAGCTTCAATGTTGTGTGAGGCTTCATTGTTAACCGGATCGTTGTTGAGCAATAAGATGGGACTGATAAACGCCCCCAATTTTGCGTCAGCATCCAACACGCTTACACTGTCTGTAGCACCATAAATTATTTGAGAGCTGGCCAATAGTTTTTGTACCTGCAACCGCAACTCGCTTCTTTGTCCTTCACCCGCCAAAGCACCCATACGCACTTTTTCGTTCATCGGGTTTCCGATGACGGTTTTTTGCAATTCTGCAGCAATGGCAATAGATAGGTCTTCTAGTTTGTTTTCGGGAACAAATATTCTCCTTACTGCCGTACATTTTTGCCCGGCCTTTACGATCATTTCTTTTTTTACTTCTTTTATAAACAGGTCCCACTCTGGCATGCCTGGTTCTACATCCGAGCCCAGTACAATACAATTGAGCGAATCTGCTTCCATGTTAAATGGCACTGATTCTGATAAAATATTAGGATGCGATTTTAGTTTTAGACCGGTGTAAGCTGATCCTGTAAACGTAACCACATCTTGTGCATTTACATGGCTCAACAGATCTCCTGCACTGCCACAAATGAGCTGCAATGCACCTTCTGGCAAAATACCAGATGCCACAATTTCTCTCACCACCGCTTCGGTTAAATAAGAAGTAACGGTGGCTGGTTTTACCACTGCGGGTAACCCTGCTAGTAAGTTCACCGCAATTTTTTCGAGCATCCCCCATACTGGAAAATTATAGGCGTTGATGTGCACCGCCACGCCTTCTTTCGGCACCAAAATATGGTGGCCCATAAAAGTGTTGCCCTTGCTGAGGCTGATGGGATCACCATCTAAACAAAACGTTTCATCGGGTAATTTTCTGCGCAGCGATGCATTGGAAAACAAATTACCAATGCCACCTTCAATATCGATCCAGCTGTCTATTCTGGTAGCGCCAGATTGATAACTGATGGTATAAAACTTTTCTTTGTGTTCCATCAAATGCAGCGCAAGCGCTCTTAGCATTCTGCCTCTTTCCTGAAAGGTCATTTTACGCAAAGCGGGGTTGCCTTTTTCTCTGGCGTATTGTAAAATACCGGAAAAATCTAGGCCATCAGATGTTGCCCTGTGAATAGGATTTCCGGTAACTGCATTGTACAATAGCTGTCCATCGCCATCGCCCTCTATCCAGCTCCCCGTAATATAATTGCCAAGTTTCTGCATAATAAATAGTTGTGTTTACAAAGCTAAGCAATGAAAAGAAAACGATCGTTTTATAATTGATTGTGGATTACGTGCCCTTCAAAATTTCAACATAAAAAAATGATCTTTATGCCATTGCCTTTTGATTTGTGGGCTATGGTTCTTCTAAAAAAACAATGCAGATTGTGTGAACGAAGCAAAACCAGATTGTATTTGCTGGTTGCAATATGATCCGGTATGTGGTTGCAAGAATGTAACATAGAGCAATGGCTGTGTAGTTGTTTGTGAAGGGGTAAAATCTTTCACGAAAGGCGCTTGTCCTAAAAAAAATCAACGCATCAGTTCAAACTGATTCCAGTGATGTGTTACGTGTTTGTAATGCAATAGAATCCATTCATCAAAACTGAGCGAACCAAACACCGGGTGGATAGTAGTGGGGTGTGGGTTGCTTTCAAAGAACCCGGCCACAGTATTTTGCAACTGTGCTGTAGCAGCTTCCAATGATGGCATTCGCATAGGAAGTGGCTCATCTCCCAACACCGTTTCTGGTGCTTTTGTATTTTCTCTGAAGGGTTTGTCGCTGTATAAAAATTCTTTGTACTTAGATAATTGTTCCTCTGGTGTGGTTAATGCAAATTGTAATTTCCCGGTAGATACTTCGTAAAAATCATTCACGTGTTCCAGCATCTGCTGTGCATTCATCTTACCCCAGGAGGGTTGTTTGTTTTCATTTAATTGTTTCAAATACTCAAAACAGGTGGTTGATAAAAACAACGCTTTTTCTTCAATATTCATAATAGGGCATATAAAAACTTCGCAGTTGCGAAGTTGTATGAAAATTTAGATTCTATCATCTATTTCTTTGCAGAGCGAAGTAAATATTTCTTCTACGCTTCCTTCTCCTTTAATCATCACCACTTTATTAAACTGCTTGTAGTAGTCTGCTACTGCTGCTGTTTTGTTGTGGTATTCGGTAATGCGAGCCCTAATTACTTGGTCATTGGTATCATCGCTTCTACCACTGGTTTCACCACGTTTTACCAAGCGGCTTACGAGTTCTTCTTCACTTACATCCAGTGCGAGCATTACGGCAATGGAACTTAATTTTAACTCCAGTAAATTATCCAATGCTTTGGCCTGAGCACTGGTTCTGGGAAAACCATCAAAGAGGAAGCCAGTGGCATCCAGATTGTCGTCGAGTGCAGAACTAATCATACCAATTACTACTTCATCGGGAACCAATTGGCCTTTGTCCATAAAATTTTTAGCCTCCATTCCCAATGCTGTTTGGCGGTTTATTTCAGACCTCAACAGGTCGCCCGTACTCAGGTGTTTCAAACCATATTTTACAATCAGTTTCTCGCTTTGCGTCCCTTTTCCGCTGCCCGGTGGGCCAAAGAGTATTAAATTGAACATAGTTGGGTGATATCCTTCCGGGTTGATGATGATGAAAACTAAGCCGAAGGCTACGGCCTCAAAGATAACTAAGCATTTGTAATTTTTACAAATTTACGTTCACGAATTGATGATGCGCTCCTAAGACCTTTAAAAACAAGAGCCTGCCCAATTTTGTGCGACTATATAACTTCTATGAATAATGCTGTTGAACAAATTGGTTGCCTCATCGGTTGTAGTAAGGCATTTCGTTTTGAATTAAAAGCACGAAAGGTTATTTTTGCAGCCATTGCTTCAGTATTTAAAATTTAATATCTTTTATGAGCACATCTAAACTCAGTCATTTAGCGGAAACTTTAATCGGATCAGAAATTGTAAAACTGGGTGGCATCATAAAAGACAAGATCAGCAAGGGGGATCATATTTACAACTATACCATCGGGGATTTTGATTCCAAGGAATTCCCTATTCCAAAAAAGTTGGAAGACGCTATCGTAGATGCCTATAGAAACGGGGCCACTACATACCCTGCAGCCGACGGAGAATTGGACCTTCGCATTGCAGTGAGCAACTTCATTAGGAGGCATGAAGGAATTGATTACAACCCTCAGGAAATATTGATTGCAGCAGGCGGTCGCCCCTTGATTTATGCTATTTATAGGGCCATTGTAGACAAAGGCGAGAAGGTAATATATCCTATTCCCAGCTGGAACAACAACCATTATGTTCATTTTACAGAAGCTGAACACGTAATGATTGAAGCCAGCAGAGAAAATAACTTTATGCCTACGGCAGATCAAATCAGGCCACATGTAAAAGGAGCATCGCTGATTGCTTTGTGTTCTCCATTGAACCCAACTGGTACCACATTTACCAAAAAGGAGTTGGAAGCCATTTGCGACCTGATTCTCGAAGAAAATGCACAAAGAGGAGAAAGTGAAAAGAATTTATACCTAATGTATGATCAAATTTATTGGACACTCACCATTGGTGAAACGGTACACTATAACCCTGTTTCCTTGCGCCCCGAAATGAAGAAGTACACCCTCTTTGTAGACGGCATCAGCAAAGCCTTTGCATCTACAGGCGTGAGGGTTGGATGGAGCCTTGGACCATCGGAAGTCATTGCAAAAATGAAAGCCATCAACAGCCATGTTGGATCATGGGCACCGATGGCAGAACAAAAAGCAGTCGCAAAATTTTTAAACGATAGCGAAGCAGTAAACACTTACTTGGTGCACATTCGTTCTGAAATTGCTTACCGGCTCACCCATATTTTCGACGGGTTCAAACAGTTGCGCAGTAAGGGTTTTGATGTAGACGCAATTGAACCTCAGTCTGCCATTTACCTAACCGTTAACATTAACCTATTGGGTAAAAAAACGGCTGATGGTATCACCATTAAAACGCAGGCAGAGGTAACAGACTATATTTTAAATGTAGCCAAATTAGCACTAGTTCCGTTCTATGCATTTGGTGCAGAGAAAAGCAGTACCTGGTATAGATTGAGTGTGGGCTGTGTGAAAAAAGAGGAGATTCCTGCCATGCTGGCAAAGCTGGAACAGGCGCTGGAGAAACTTTCTTAATTTTTATTATTCAGGAAAACAAAAGGTTTTTCTTTTCCGTTGCGAAGGTATTCCTTGATAAATACATGCTTCTTAATGATCTTGTATTTATTGAGGTCTATCAATTCGTGTGCAGTCACCACATTGTCGAGGCGCTCTACATTGTATAACAGTTCGTGCAACAAGCTTACCTTACGTTCCATTGCCTGGGGCGTCATCGGTTCTTGTTTGAACAAAACTAATATGTCACGATTCGGGTTTATCATCTACTACAAGTTTGAACTTTTTAAAAGCCTACTACTCCTTTTCTTCCTGGACATCCACATCCGCCCGATTTTTTCGAAGAGGAGCAGCTAACGGTGAAAAGACTTACAACGATTAATAGTAGGGCGACAAATTTAATTGATTGCGTCATAATTTTAGCATACAAATTACACTATTTTCACAACTTATTAGAGTCTGGCTACATGAATGATGCAAAAATTAACATTGGAGCCCAAAAACTACGCTTATTGGTAGCCCCCCTCGATTGGGGCCTTGGACACGCTACTCGTTGTATTTCTATCATTTACACATTACAGGAGCTGGGTGTTACCGTTGTTTTGGCGGGCGACAATGACATTGCAACTATTTTAAAAAAAGAATTTCCACAGCTGGAATTTATACCCTTGAAAGGCTATCACATCCGTTACAGTCGCCAAAAAACTTTTTTTATGCTGAAGCTGATGAGTCAATTAGGACGCATTCGCACCCGCATACAAGAAGAACACTACTGGCTTAAAAAAGTTGTAAAAGACCATCAAATTGATGCAGTGATTTCAGACAACCGTCCAGGATTGTACCATGCACAAGTACCTTGTGTTTATATTTCCCATCAACTGCACATCAAAACCGGTACTGCCATCGGCAACATCATTGCATCGGCTTTTCATCGTTTCTGTATTCAACGTTTTAATGGTTGTTGGGTACCCGATCAGGAAAAGGCACCTGGCTTGGCGGGCGAACTCTCGCACCCTTCTTCTCTGCCCAAAGGCCCTGTTTTATACCTTGGCAACCTTAGCAGGTTTACCATCAACCCCAACGTTCAAAAAAAAGGTATTTGTATTTTACTCTCCGGGCCAGAACCACAAAGAACTTTGTTAGAAAACAGCATTATTACACAACTCGTTCATTTACCCGGTCCCATTACATTGGTGCGGGGTTTGCCGAACAGCAAAGAATTGTTGCCCCTTCCAACACATGTTCAATTTTTTGCGCACTTACCCTCCAAAGAACTCAATGAACTGTTGAACAATGCTGCCATGGTGATTTGTAGATCAGGCTATTCGACAGTGATGGATTTGGCCGCACTTAAAACCAATGCTATTCTTATTCCAACACCGGGGCAAAGCGAACAGGAATACCTCGCCACCCATTTAATGAATGCCCGTATTTTTTATAGTTGTGAGCAGAAAAATATAGACATCCTGAAGGAGTTAAAAAAGGCCCACAGCTTTTATGCCAATGCCAGTATGCCAGAAGTTTTTTTTAACAATGCTCCTATTCAAAACTGGGTGGAAGCGCTGCAGCAGCGTCGTCTGCAACAATAAATATTCCACGGGTATTTTTATAATTACTTCCTACAATAGCTCCACTATTAGCAGCATGAAATAAAAACGCTACTTGGCCTGCGTGTTTGGCTACCAGCTGAATAATTTCTACAAAACTCAAACAGCCTTCACAAAGAATTAGCTGCTGCAAAGAGTGCTTTTTCAAACATATTTCTATTGCGCCAACATAACCAATTGAGGCGTCGGTATCATGTTCCGTTAATGCAATTCTTCCTGCCAACACAATAGGTACCGCCGCGTTTTTGGTGATCATTAATAACTTATTGAATACCTCATGCGTAGCTACAACCGCCGTTAGCAAAGGCTTTGACGACTGTGGTTCTTTTTTGGCTGTCAACCATCTTTTGGTGGCCGCCAACCCCTCGCCAAATCCGATGGCGCTGCTCATAAAGAACTTCGTAGCTTTTTTTGCTTCATAATGTTTGTTTACAAACATTCGCATGGAACCATAAAAATGCTTGGAATAGGAGGGCGATAATTTCTGTGTGCTTTCTCCTTTGAAATGAATGATGGTTGTATCTGCAAAATAAAAATTGGCAAACCCAGCTTGCGTTAAACGATAACTGAGGTCCACATCTTCGCCATACATAAAAAATTGTTCGTCGAAGCCTTGCGTGGCGGCTGTCGCTTTTTTAGTGATCATTAAAAATGCTCCCGCCAACACGTTTGTTGTGTGTGTTTCCTTCTCCGGTAAATGACCCTGGTAATAACTTGCGAATAAAGAAGATTGGGGGAAGAGTAAACTTAAGCCCGTCATCTTACAAAAAGAAGAAAATGGGGTTGGCAAACCCCGTTTGCTTTCTTTTAAAAATTGTCCACTACCATCTATCATGTGCACCCCAAGCGCACCTGCCTGTGATTGTTGTTTTAAAAAACTCAAGCATTTTACCAATGCATCTTCCGGTAAAATAGTATCGGGATTGAGGAACAAAATACAATCGCCCATTGCATCCTTTAATACACTGTTGTTGGCCTTGCCAAAACCATCATTGCTGGTATTCCATTTAAAATGGACCCATGGAAATTTGGGCGTGAGGTACTCTTTACTATTGTCTGATGATGCATTGTCTACCACGAAAACCTCTGCCTCAATTTGCTGAATGGCTTTGGCCACCGAACAAAGACATTGCTCCAGAAAGTATTGTACGTTGTAATTTACTATGATGATAGATAGCTCCAAGTAGCTTTATTATTGAAATACGAATTAAGCCGATTTATTGCAAACAACAAATTTAGATTTTGATTCGTTTGTTTTTATGTTGTTTACTGCCTTAACGGTTATCAATGTTTTATATTTGTAACATGCTCAAAACAACCCTTATCAACGCCGTACAAGCTGGTGCCGCACAATTACAACATTATTTCAACGGTCACTTTGTTGTTTCCAACAAAGAGGGCATGAACAACCTGGTTACAGAAGCTGACCATGCCGCAGAGAAAGCCATTATAGACGTAATTCAACAAGTTTATCCCGATCATTTTATTCTGAGTGAAGAAACAGGCGAGATCAAAAGCAACAGCGAATACAAATGGATCATCGACCCTATTGATGGTACCGTCAACTTTGCCAACGGCATTCCGCTTTGCTGTGTGAGTATCGGATTAGAAAAAAATGGTGAAATGATCATGGGTTCAATTTTTGCCCCTATCCTCAACGAATTTTACATTGCAGAAAAAGGTCAAGGCGCCACATTGAACGATAAAATAATAAGCGTCAGCAACAAAACCGAACTGATTAAAAGCTGTTTGGTAACCGGCTTTCCTTATACATACCTGGATGCGCCTAACGGACCCTTACAGGTGTTCGACAAGCTCGTTAGAAAAGGTATTCCCGTTCGCAGGCTCGGCAGTGCCGCCATTGATTTGTGTTGGGTAGCTGCGGGCAGGTTCGATGGATTTTATGAACACAAATTGCAGGCTTGGGATAGTGCCGCAGGTTTTTTAATGATTGAAGAAGCGGGCGGAACCGTTACAGATTTTGAAGGCAATTATTTTTCGGCTTATCAACCGCATATTTTAGCCACCAACGGAAAAATTCACGAAGAGCTGAGGGCAGTAGTAAATGGCGGACAGGTGCAAGGCTAATGCTTCAACATTTTACACTTCATTTTTAAATTACACCTTTCCCGTTGTGGATAGCGCAGCCGTATTCCGTAATTTTGCCAAATGGAACAGCGTACAGAAATAGCTTCACTGGGAGAATTTGGTTTAATAGACCACCTCACTAAAAACAACGACATTAAAAATGCTTCTACCCTCTTATCTGTTGGCGACGATGGGGCGGTGATCGATCATTTTGGTAGACAGACCGTGATATCAACAGACCTACTGTTAGAAGGCGTTCACTTCGATCTTTCTTACACGCCACTCAAACACCTTGGTTACAAATCGGTAGTGGTAAACCTAAGTGATATATATGCCATGAATGCCACCCCTACTCAAATTACCCTGAGCATCGGTTTCAGCAATCGTTTTAGTGTTGAGGCTTTGGAAGAATTCTATGCTGGCGTGTATGCTGCATGCGACCAGTACGGTGTAGATTTGATTGGTGGCGATACCTCCACATCCCTTCGTGGATTTGTAATTAGTGTAACCGCCATCGGTGAAGTTGCGCCAGATAGTTATGTAAAAAGAAATGGGGCTCAACCCAACGATCTCATCTGCGTAAGTGGAGAATTAGGTGGCGCCTTTTTGGGCCTCACCTTATTAGAAAGAGAGAAAAAAATATTTGAAGAAACTGGGGCTCAACCCGATTTGGAGGGCCAGTCTTACATCGTAGGCAGGTTATTGAAACCAGAAGCCAGAAAAGACATTGTTGATTATTTTTCGGAAGTAGAAGTAAAACCCACAGCCATGATGGACATCAGCGATGGCCTGAGTAGTGATCTGTTACATATTTGCAAACAGAGTTTTGCAGGCTGTGTGTTGTATGAAGAAAAATTACCGCTGAATGATGAAGCAAAAGCCTTTGCTTACAAACTACAATTAGATCCTACTGCCTGCGCACTCAGTGGTGGAGAAGACTATGAATTGTTGTTCACCATTTCGCAGCTCGATTACGAAAAAATAAAAACAAATCCCTCTATTTCCGTCATTGGCTACATTACCCCAGAAGCAGAGGGCAAGCACATCATCACCCGCGGCGGTAACAAGCATGCGTTAGTGGCACAGGGGTGGAATCACGGAAAATAAAACGTATGGTATGGATCCAATCCTTCTTGTAATAATAGTAGTGGCGCTGCTGTTGATCATTTTGATCATCATCAGCCTGCGTTCAAAACAATCCCACTCACCCACTAGCCTCGAATTCAACCATGCAATAGCTTCGTTGATTGACCATGTACGAACATCCGAAAAAAACTTAAAAGACGAATTCAGCAACAACAGAAAAGAAAGCGCAGAAACTGCTGTGGCGCTGCGTTCTGAACTCGGGTCGCAGTTGAACCAGTTTACACAAACCTTCGCTGCTCAGTTGGCTGCACTCACCCAAAGCAACGAAACCAAACTCGAAGCCATTCGATCAACTTTTGAAGAAAAACTTTTGTTGTTTCAACAAAATTTGGACAACAATCAAAAAGTAAGCAGCCGTGCGTTAAAAGAAAACCTCGATGGCTTCAAAAAAGAATTGAACGAGGCGTTGAACGATTACAAAGACAGGTTAAAAGATTTGTTCAGCGGTTTCGAAAAAAATCAGTTTACCCAAAACATTTCCAACAACGAAAAATTGACGGGGTTACGTGCTTCCTTAGAATCTTCTGTAAAAAACATGCAGGAAAACAACGAAAAGAAGTTGGAGGAAATGCGCAAAACGGTGGATGAAAAGTTAAATGAAACGCTTGAAAAAAGATTGGGCGAATCCTTTAAACAAGTAAGCGACCGATTGGAAGCGGTGCACAAGGGTTTGGGCGAAATGCAAACATTGGCCGTAAGTGTGGGCGATTTAAAAAAAGTAATGAGCAATGTGAAGTCTCGCGGTATACTCGGCGAATACCAATTGCAAAACATCATTGAAGATTTGCTTACCAATGAGCAGTACGAAAAAAATGTAAAGACTAAGATGGGCAGTGGCGCATTGGTAGAATTCGCCATTAAAATGCCGCATGGCCACAATTTCGACAAAACGCTTTGGTTGCCGATAGATTCTAAGTTTCCCAAAGAAGATTACGAAGCTTTGTTGGAAGCCTACGAACATGCGGATGTTGAAAAAATTGATTTGTGCCGAAAAGCATTTATCCGGGGTATTCGTAAAAATGCGCAAGACATCAAAGAGAAATATATTGATCCACCCAACACTACTGAATACGGCATTATGTTTTTGCCCTTCGAATCGTTGTTTGGAGAAGTGTTGCGTGTACCCGGCTTGTTTGAGCAACTGCAAAAAGATTACAAGATCACCATTACGGGTCCTACCACATTGAGCGCTTTGCTCAACAGTTTGCAAATGGGTTTTCGTACGCTGGCCATCGAAAAAAGAAGTGGCGAAGTGTGGGATTTATTGGGTGCTGTAAAAACAGAGTTCGAACAGTTTGGAACCATTCTCGAAAAAACGAAGAAGAAATTAGACGAGGCTACCAACGTTATAGAATCGGCAGGTGTTAGAAGCAGGGCCATCGAAAGAAAATTAAGAACCGTTCAAGAACTTCCTGCTGGCAACAAACCGCCCTTGTTATACAATTATGAAAATGAAGAAGATCCTGCTTAAGGCCAGCAGGAAAAAACACTTCTTTTTACGGTATTTCTCCCATTTTTTATAGCCTGTTGAGATTGTAGTTTGAGTTTATTAAATTACGTACCATGAAAAGAAGCGAGTTCATTAAGCACACGGGTCTGCTGAGCGCAGGCTTATTATTGCAACGTATTTCGCAGGCTTACAACCCAATCAATTTCCCACAGGTTCGTACACCTCATGATGAACGAAAATTTGTAAGCAGGGCTGTTGAAGATGTTATTATCGCTTTCAAAAAAAATGTTCCCAATAAAGAACTGGCCTGGTTGTTTGAAAATTGTTTTCCCAACACCTTAGACACAACGGTTGATTTTGAACTGATCAACAATAAGCCAGACACTTATGTGATCACAGGCGATATTGATGCCATGTGGTTGAGAGATAGCACTGCCCAAGTGTGGCCCTATTTACAATTCATGAAAACAGATGCAGCATTGCAACAACTGATTGCAGGCGTCATTAACCGACAAAGTTTTTGTATTGTGAAAGATCCATACGCCAATGCTTTTTACAAAGATGAGCAACGCGTAGGCGAATGGAAGTCAGACATCACAAAAATGTTGCCTGGAGTACATGAAAGAAAATGGGAGATCGATTCTTTGTGTTATCCCATCAGGCTCGCCTATCATTATTGGAAAATGACCGGCGACTACCAGCCTTTTGATGCTCAATGGAAATCAGCCATACAGGCTACCCTTCGCACCTTTAAAGAACAGCAACGCAAAAACGGGCAAGGGCCCTACTCTTTTGAGCGAAACACTTCCTGGGCTATTGATGGCGTGCCGCTGGCGGGTTATGGATATCCAGTAAAACCTGTGGGATTAATCTGCTCGGTGTTTAGGCCCAGCGACGATGCTACCGTTTTTCCTTTTTTAATTCCTTCTAATTTTTTTGCTGTAGTAAGTTTGCGGCAGGCGGCAGAAATGATTGCCCAAATTTCTAAAGATACGGTATTGGCTTCTCGGTTAAGCGAGTTGGCAAACGAGGTAGCAAAAGCTTTGAAACAACATGCCACCGTTGTTCATCCCACATTCGGAAAAGTATATGCGTTCGAAGTAAATGGTTTTGGCAGCTACCATTTAATGGACGATGCCAATGTACCCAGCTTATTGTCGCTACCTTATTTAAATGCGGTAGATAAAAATGACGTCGTTTACCAAAACACCCGCAAACTATTATTGAGTGTAGAAAATCCCTTTTTCTTTAAAGGCACTGCAGCGGAAGGTATTGGAGGCCCACATGCAGGCATGGATATGATTTGGCCACTTGGTATTATTATGCGGGGACTCACCAGTATCAACGAAGTGGAGATAAATGCTTGCATCCGTCAACTACAGCAAACACATGCTGGTACAGGTTTTATGCATGAAGCATTTCACAAAAATGATGCAAGTAAATTTACCAGAAAATGGTTCGCCTGGGCCAACACCATTTTTGGAGAGTTGTTGTGGGATACTTACAAAAACAGGCCGCACTTGTTATCATCATGAGCAATAACATGCTGTGATGATCAAATTTGCAGAAGCGTATTAAAAAGTTTTTTTTGTTTGTGATTCGTTCCGTTTTTTCTATTACTTCTTTGTTGTAGTATTGCGTATTTTAGCTATAAAATAACCAGCGATGGAAATCAATCAAATGCTAATGGGAATTGGAAGAAGGCTTCAACACGTACAACATGGTCCAGGTGAAATTGCGGGGGTAATATAGGCTACTTACCTCATTTCTTTTATTCACCAAGGCATCAAAGAAATCGACAAAACTGACGAAAAGCTAGAAGAAATCATTCCTGAAAATGTTACGGTAGAAGTAGAAACCGTTTCAGAAGCAGAAAAGTGGCTATTAAAAATTTTAAGTCAATGGAGCGATATGGGTGTGTTGGTGCCCTTAAGCGACAAATGGTTGGGCGGCACCATGCTTTTACAAACATCAGATAACGCTCTAAAGCGCACGGAAATTTCAATCGAAGATTTCTTTCATAAAATTGTGATGTTGCTAGATCGTCTGCGAGTGATGGAACAAAACATCTACAGCCATAAAAAATTAACTGATGAAGACAAATTAAACCTACAACAATTCATCACCCGTTTTTATGGTTCGCTCACTACCTTTAATGTGTTGTTTAACAAAAAAGAACATTGGTTTGTGGACGAAAAGTTGGGGAATAATCAAGCCTAACCACCAGCCAATGAGTTTAAATAATAGGATACTTCTTCGGCCACTACATTCAGTTCGGGCTTTCTTCTATCGAGTCTAACAACCGCCGCTGCTAGTGATTGATCGTGCTGGTAAATGGTCCATTCTTTGTCTGTATACTCCAGTGCTGTCAAGTTCTCGATCCAGTCGCCCGAGTTGAGGTACATTACCGATCCCGCTGTGGTTTCAATTTTCTTTTTGGCCGGCATGTGAATATGGCCACAGATCACGTTATCGTATTTTTTTTCGATGGCTAATTCGGCTACCGTAGTCTCAAAGTTATTGATATAGGTAACTGCTTTTTTAACGGCGTTTTTAACTTTTTTAGACAAGGAGACTTTTTCTTTGCCTATCATCTTTGAAAAGAAGTTGACCAATCTGTTTAGTAAAATGAGCAGGTCGTAACCATGACCTCCCAGCTTCGCCAAAATTTTTGCACTACCCTTGGTGGTATTATCAAATACATCGCCATGGAAAATCCAGGTTGTTTTGCCATCTATCTCGAGAAGAAACTTGTCTGTCAATAAAAAATTCCCGAGCGATAAATCGCTGTACCTTCTCAACGATTCATCGTGGTTACCGGTAATATAAACCACTCTGGTGCCTTTGGAAGCGAGGCTAAAAATTTCTTTTATCACACTCATATGACTTTCTGGAAAATACCGCTTGCTGAACTGCCATCCATCGATGATATCGCCGTTTAATACGAGTATTTGGGGACTGATACTTTTGAGGTAGGTAAGCAATTCGTTGGCATGACAACCGTAAGTTCCGAGGTGTACATCCGAGATCACAGCAACATCAACTGGTCTTTTAATCATACGACATGGTTTATCAAAATAAACCATCTTTCTTTAGCAAATTGTTACGCTGTTGTTACCCTTTTGTTAGGAATTTTAATTTTTATACCCCAGTTTTTCGTGAAATTTTTGCAATTTTTCATTTTAAAGCAGCGCCATATCATATTTGCCTTTAATTTCCGTTATTAAGGCAGTAAAATACTTATGAGAAATTGGTTTGTTTATTTTGTGATGTTTATGATGGTAGCAGGCCAATATTCCTGCTCGGTAAATAAGGCGGCTTATTCTCCCAATAAAAAGTACCCGAAAGAGGCTTTGCAAAAAGACTTCTCGCTGCTTCGCAATATCTTAGAAAAAAAACACCCTGGTCTTTATTGGTACACCCAAAAAGACAGCATGGATTATTTCTTCGATCATTATTTTTCCTTCATCAAAGACAGTATGAATGAACAACAATTTACTTGGCAGGTGTTGGCACCCATGGTAGATAAAATTCATTGCGGCCATACAACCGTTGGCAGTAGCAACGCATATAGGAAATGGGCTGTAGGAAAAAGGCTGCCTTCTTTTCCATTGTATTTGAAAGTGTGGAGCGATAGCATGGCCGTATTGGGAAGCCTACATGTGAAAGACAGTATTTTTAAAAGAGGTACACTGGTTACTTCTGTAAACGGCATTAGAAATGCAGCGCAGGTTGAACATTTTTTTAATTACCTACCAGAAGACGGATACGCCAACAGCGCAAACTATATTCGCCTCAGCGGTAACTACCCTTACTTCCACCGCAATATTTATGGGCTCAGTAAACAATACAGGGTTACTTATTTAGACAGTGCCGGAGTAGAGCGCAGCACCACTGTTCCGCTATTTGCGCCAGTAAGAGATACTACTAAAAAAACGGTGAAAGAAAAACCACCGAAACCAAAAAAGCAAACGAAAGTTAAGAACCTGTTGGGGTACCGATCGTTGGAAATTGACAGCAGTAAAAAATATGCCGTGATGACGGTCAACACCTTTAGTAAAGGACGTTTGAGAACCTTTTTTCGGAAGTCGTTTAAAGCATTAAAAAATGAAAACGTTGAAAACCTTGTCCTCGACATTCGCAACAATGGCGGCGGAAAAGTAATGTGGTCTACCCTGCTTACCAAATACATCTCCCGCCAACCCTTTAAAGTATCTGATTCTACTTACGCTGTTGCGCGCGGATTGGGCAAGTATAGCCAATACATAAAAGGAGGCTTTCTTAACAACATAGAAATGTTTTTCATCAGCAGAAAAAGAAAAGATGGATACTACCATGTAGGGCTACTCGAAAAAAAATTATACAAGCCAAAATCGCATAACCATTATGATGGCTCGGTGTACGTTATGACCAGTGGGCCCACTTTTTCTGCTTCCACTCTGTTTTGTAATGCAGTAAAAGGGCAGGAAGGCATCTGGCTTATTGGAGAAGAAACTGGTGGCGGTTGGCATGGCAACAACGGTATCATGATTCCCGATATAACATTACCACATACCAAAACCAAGGTTCGATTGCCATTGTTTAGGCTGGTACAATACAAGCATGTCCCCAAAACTGGCAGCGGTGTAATCCCAGATATTTATGTGGGCACCAACTATGAAGCTGTTGTAAAGGGCTATGATTATAAAATGAAAGTAGTGAGAGATCTTATCTTGAATAAATGATCTAGTGCTTTATTTGATCATAAAACTATCTGCATCTTTCCAAAATGGAAACTTGCTGCGCACGGCATCCAGCTGGTCTTTGTGCAATGTAATGGTACTGGTATCTTCTTCATCGGCCATATGGTACAATACTTCGCCCAAGGGGTCAATCACCATGGTGTTGCCACTGTGGTAAATGTCATTGCCATCGTTGCCCACCCTGTTTACGCCTACTACATAACATTGGTTTTCGATAGCGCGTGCACAAAGCAACGTCTTCCACGCATGGCTTCTTCTTTGGGGCCAGTTGGCTACATAAATGAGTAGATCGTATTCCGGAGCCTCTACGGTATCATTTGTTGATATAGAAGGCGCTACACTTTGTCTGGCCCACACCGGAAAACGTAGATCGTAGCAAACCTGTAAATTAATTTTCCATCCTTTTACAGAAGCAATTTTTCGTTTCGATCCTGCTGTATAATGTTGGTCTTCTCCTGCAAAAGCAAATCGGTGTCGTTTGTCGTAATAACCCAATTGCCCAGTAGGCAACATCCAAACAAAACGATTGTAATATTTTTCTTCTTCTTCAATAATCAATGACCCGCCCAACACTATGCGGTGTTTGGTTGCCATCTCTCTCATCCATGATACACTATTTCCCTCCATGGTTTCTGCAAATTCTTTCGGGCGCATACTAAAGCCTGTGCTAAACATTTCTGGCAATAAAACAACTTCTGTTTTTTCTTCTATGTTCCGCAGCTTGTCTTCGAACATCAATAAATTGGCGGACGGGTTTTCCCAATGAAGATTTGTTTGGATGGTTGTAATGCTAAGAGATGACATTGTGTATAGGTTTACCTTATAAAGTTAAAGCAATTTGTGGTGAAGTAGCTGTTTGTGGGCATCGGAGGTAAACGACTAGAAACCTTCATTATCAAATAAATTAATGGCTATGACGACGAACAAACAATTCAACTTTTTTCGGCTTTGGCGCTTGAGATACTACCATTCCAGTTATTCAGGAAAGGGAATCTTATTTTGGAAACCGATTTGTAGATATGTTTGCTCCTTACGATGCAGGGCTAAACAAACTCATTATAAAATAGCAAAAGCCCAACAGTTGTCCTTCACAAAAGTGTGTTTATGTAGCGGTATCGGGGCCAAATTTAGAAACCCGTACCGAATACAAACACCTTCACGCTGACGGTGCAGATGTGGTGGGCGTGAGCACTGTTCCCGAAGTGATTGTTGCCAACCATGTGGGGATCCCTTGCGCTGCCGTAAGTGTGGTTACAGACCAATGCCAGCCCGATCATTTAAAGCCGGACAACATAGCAGAAATTATTGCCGTGGCGGGTACGGCATATAAAAAGCTGTCGCTATTGTTTGCTGAATTAATAAGGCAATACCAATCAGTCTTCTTCCTTTCGCCGAACCAATAAATACCAATCGTTACTGAGCGGCATGTAGCCATAATCGTAACAGAAAAAATACGTGTTCCCTTTTTTGTTGTTGTAAAAATGGGTGAGGTACTTAAAGAGAAATCCTTTTTGTAGTAACTTCTCCTTAGTGGTTTTGGCAACATCTTCTCCTGCCGGAAACAGGCTTTCTAAGATGCGCCTGTTTTTGCCGAGTGCATGGTTCACATTCCTTACAAAATTGTAAGTGGCAGCCTTTAGTTGGTTGTTGAAATTGTTTCTGCAATAATCATCACAGAATTTTTTGTCGGTACGGCCGCGCAAAGGCTTGTCGCAACACAGGCATAACCTGCTTACTGTTTGTGTGCTCATTTTGGGTAGGGATTAATTTTATGAGAAAGTTACGTCATATATTTTATTTGTGCAAGCATTTTTAATCGGATACATACGGGTATAAACAATTAAAAACCGAGTAAGGGTAGTCAATAACTGCAGTTTTGTGTTGTGAGTGAATCGAATGGTTCATACACAGCATTCCTTAACCGCTCTACCCGTAAAAGGATGGGCATAAAATTTACAGCTATGTACGCATTAAAAAACAAAGTACAACTGATTGGAAACCTGGGCGCAGCTCCGGAAGTTAGGAACACAGAAAGTGGCAAAAAACTTGTAAAGTTTTCAATAGCCACCAGTGAGTCTTACCGGAATACCAAAGGCGAAAGAGTAAAAGAAACCCAATGGCACAATGTGATTGCCTGGGGTACAGTAGCCGATGTGGTAGAAAAGTACCTCGTTAAAGGCAGCGAAATTGCACTGGAAGGAAAACTGATTTATCGGAACTACACCGATAAAGAAGGTCAGAAAAAGTATGTGACCGAGATCCAGATGAATGAAATGCTGATGCTGGGTTCGAAGCCAAGTGTGTAACAAAGCTGAAAAGGAAACCCCGGCTGCAGTTAGCCTAAGACGTTGTTGAAGGAAAGAAACACGCAGGCCAGGGTTTCCTTTTTAAAAAAGTGTATTTTGTTTACAATGAATGGTATGAATGCAATTGCTTACTCGTACATGGCTTGGGGAAGCTTGGTGAAATGGATATTTTGACTGTTTGCTGTTGTTTTTCATAGGATATTCAGAAATTGCACCAGCCATATTCGTTTTACTTATCAAATAAATTACAGTCAGTATAAAGCACTGAAGCTTAATTTTGAGTATAGGGTTGCTTTTATTAGCAAACCGTTTTATTAAGAAGTGGTGGAAGGTCTGGTGTGAATGGATTGGGGCTAAAAGTAGGGTTGTGCCAAAGATTTTTTAACAATCGCTGATGGCCGAAAAATTATCTATTGCAAATACTGCGATTAGATTTTTAAATTACAGACGAGTTTGTAAAAATTTCAACGCTAATCTAGTTGAGAAAAAAACTACATTAATCGATATGATTCAAATAGAACGCAACGAGATTTTTAACCTCGCTTTTGGTTTTGTAACCGAAACAAGTGAGAATATTTTTTTAACGGGTAAAGCAGGTACCGGAAAAACAACTTTTTTGCGTTACCTCAAAGAACATTGTTCAAAAAATATTGTGATTGCCGCGCCTACTGGTGTTGCGGCCATCAACGCCGGCGGGGTTACTTTACACAGTCTTTTCCAGCTACCCTTTCATCCGTTTTTACCCACCAGCAGTAGTAAAAATGATTTATTGGGTAAAATGAAGATCAACAAACAACGGCAACAATTGCTCAGAAAAATGGAGCTGTTGGTGATAGATGAAATAAGCATGGTGAGGGCAGATGTGATAGATGCAATCGACACCATTCTTCGCTCGGTTAGAAGAAAATTCCAAACGCCGTTTGGTGGGGTTCAATTACTCTTTATTGGTGATCTGTTTCAATTGCCACCAGTAGCCCTACATCACGAATGGAGTTTATTACAAGAATATTATTCCTCGCGTTTCTTTTTCGACAGCATGGTCATACGAGAACAAATGCCTTTGTTGATAGAATTAAATGTAATATACCGGCAGAAGGAAGACTCCTTTGTTCGTTTGCTAAATAAAGTTAGAAACAACAACATGGATGAAGATGATTTCGAAGATCTTCATATGCGCTATATACCTGGTTTCAGACCAGAGCGGGATGAAAACTTTATCACCCTCACTTCTCACAACAACCAGGCAGATCTAATCAATACACGAGAATTAGAACAACTTTTTAGTTCGCCTTTTACCTATACGGCAGACGTGTTGGGCGATTTTCCAGAACAGCTTTATCCAGCAGAAGCTAACCTCGTATTAAAAGAAGGTGCACAAGTGATGTTCCTAAAAAACGACATCGAAAGAAGGTATTTCAATGGTAAAATTGGTACTGTTAAAACACTTGAAACAGATAAAATTGTAGTGGAGGCAGATGGCAATTACATTACTGTGAGCAAAGACAGTTGGGAAAATACTCGTTATGCTTTAAATAAGGCCGATGGTAAACTAGAGCAAGAAGTTATGGGAAGCTTTAGCCAGTTTCCGCTGAGACTAGCCTGGGCCATAACCATTCACAAAAGCCAGGGATTAACCTTTGAAAAAGTTATGATAGATGCAGGGGCTGCATTTAGCAGTGGACAGGTATATGTAGCATTGAGCAGGTGCACCAGTTTAGAAGGTATTGTTTTGTTGTCTAAAATTCCTTCCACGGCCATCCTGAGCAACGATGAAGTGTTAAAAGGCCAGCAGGCGCTTACACACAAGGGGTCTTTGGCAGAAAGATTTGAAGGAGCTCGTCAGGTATTTACACAACAGTTGCTGGAAGATGTTTTTTCTTTTGACGCCATCTATCATTCTATTCAAGCCTTGTTAAATGCTGTAAAAAAAGAGCGCAGTAAATTTAATGCTGAAGGTATAGATTGGTTACTGGAATTTGATCACCTTTTTCTTGCCATGCAATCGGTAGGCAAAAAATTCATTGGACATATTTATACCATGATGAAAGAAGAGCCGGTGATTGAAAAAAATGAAGCACTTCAAAAAAGAATCAGTGATGCGGCGTTTCATTTCGACAAAGAATTAACAGTATTGTTCAACAGCATTAAGAGTCATACTTTAATCACTGAACACAAAGATGCAGCGATAGAGGTGAACGATGTCTTGTTGGAAACCATCACCAATATTTACATTGCTCATTATTTTATCAATTACTGCAAAGAGGCTTTTGCCATTGCTTCATTTTTAAAACACAAGCTGCAATTTTCATTACCCAAATTCAATATCAGCTGTTATGCCTCTGGAAAATCACAAGTCATTAATAAAGGGGGTATTCCAAATTTTGATTTGTTTGAAACATTGAAAAGGTGGAGAGACATGGTTTGTGAAGAAACGGGTATGGCTATTTACATGGTAGCAAACCAACAAACACTGGTAGAATTGGCAACTTATTTGCCCCACAGTAAAAAGGATTTAGCAAAAATCTGTGGTTTTGGAAAAGCAAAAGTTGAAAAATATGGTGACGATTTATTAGAGGTCATCACAGACTATTGTACACAACACAACCTGCAAAGTAACATCGATGCTAAGTTGTTAGATTCCAATAAAGAGAAAAAAGGAAAGACAACAACTGTTGCCAAGGTTGATACTAAGAAACTGTCATTTGAGTTGTACAAAGAAAAAAGATCGATCGAAGTCGTTGCCAAAGAAAGGAGTCTTACTATTGGCACAATAGAAGGTCATTTATCACATTTTATTGCCAATGGATCGCTTGATATTTCGGAGTTTGTTTCTCCTGAAAAACAACTATTAATAGCCGACGCCATTAAAATTCATGGTGCTTTAAGTCACAAAACCCTGATGGAGAATTTACCGGAAAATATCAGTTATGGTCAAATAAAAATGGTGTTGGCTTTACAACCAACACCCTAATATTTTACTTTTAAAACCACTGGTGTTATCTTCCAAAATCGTCTTGCAAACGAATAATGTCTTCCTCGTTACTTGGATTATCAGCATCTGTGTGTCTCCAAATTTCTGCTACAATTCCCCACTCGTCTAACCCAATCAAACGATGGCGCTGGCCTTGTTGCAGTTCTACCAAATCACCAGGCTCTAATAAGATCACCTCTTTTTCAAAGTCATCATCACTTTTAACAACGCCTGCGCTACCGGCAATCAGTTTCCATATTTCTGCACGGCGATGGTGGTATTGCCAGCTCAACTTTTTACCAGGTTCTACCAATAAAACTTTAGGACTTAATTTACCAGAAATAGACAAAACATCTTTTGTAAGATGTGGAAAAAAATGGGATATAAATTTTTCTGCATCGGCTTCTTCAATCACAAAAAAACCGCCCCACGGCCTGCTATCGTCCTTGCTGTGAATATCAACAATCCCAGCAATATAAGTCGCCACTTCTTCAAATACAACTGATTTGCTAACGGTTTCATTAAAATGTTGATGCATGTTTATTATTATACTTTGTTTATTATCGGCCCATGTAAAGCATCAGTATTTGTACATCACTTGGGTTTACACCAGAAATCCTAGAAGCCTGTCCCAGTGTTCTGGGTTGTATTTTCATAAACTTTTGGCGCGCTTCGTTACTCAGTGAAACCAATTTGTCATAATTAAAATTATCTGGTATGTGCAGGTTTTCTAGTTGACTCATTTTCTGCACCAGTTCCTTTTCTTTCTCTATGTAAGTATCGTATTTAATTTGGATTTCGGCCTGTTCCAATATTTCACTGTCAAAAGTTACCATCTTTTCTCCTAGGGCAGGAATGGCTGCTATCATCTTCATTAAATCGATGTTGGGTCGTAACAGCACTTGCGCGGCTTTTTGTTTGAACAACAAAGAAGCTGAGTTTGCTTCTTTTAAAAACCCTTCTGATTCTTGTATATCAATACTATGTGTATGTAAAATATATTTAATTTCTTCTACTTTTTCCTGTTTTTTAATTACGTTGTCCATCCTTTCCTGCGATGCCAACCCAATTTTATAACTGATGGCAGTGAGCCTGAAATCGGCATTGTCCTGTCTCAATAGCGTTCTAAATTCTGCCCTACTGGTAAACATTCGGTATGGTTCGTCGGTTCCCTTGTTAACGAGGTCGTCTATAAGCACGCCAATGTAAGCTTCGCTTCTTTTTAAAATTACAGGCTCCTGATTGATGGTAGCCTGGTGTGCGTTGATGCCGGCCATCAGGCCCTGACAAGCAGCTTCCTCATAACCAGTGGTTCCATTTATTTGTCCGGCAAAAAAGAGATTTTTGATCTTCTTCGTCTCCAAACTATGTGTAAGTTGGGTTGGCGGGAAAAAGTCATATTCGATGGCATATCCTGGTCTGAACATTTTGCAGTTTTCAAAACCCGGTACTTTCTGCAATGCTTTCAACTGTACATCTTCTGGCAATGATGTTGAAAATCCGTTTACATAAATTTCTACCGTTTTCCATCCTTCCGGTTCTACAAAAAGCTGGTGTCTTTCTCTTTCTGCAAAACGATTGATCTTATCTTCAATACTCGGACAGTATCTTGGACCTGTACCCTGTATCCTTCCCTGAAACATGGGGCTGCTTTCAAAACCTGTTTTGAGTATTTCGTGTACCTCGGGGCTCGTATAAGTAATCCAACAGCTACGTTGTTTTGAAGGGTCGAGTGCTGGTTTCTCGAGGTAACTAAACCCAACGATGTTGTCGTCTCCCTTTTGTTCCTCCATTTTTGAATAGTCGAGGCTTCTTCCATCTATTCTTGGTGGTGTTCCCGTTTTTAAACGATCACTTTCAAAACCAAGGGCTAAAAGTTGTTCTGTTATACCGGTGGCTGCTTTTTCTGACACTCTCCCTCCTCCAAACTGTTTTTCACCAATATGAATCACACCGTTTAAGAATGTGCCATTTGTTAATACCACTGCGTTGGCTTCAACTTCGTGACCCAAACCGGTTACTACACCCTTTACTACCCCGTCTTTTATGATCAAGCTATTCACCATGTCTTGGTAAAAGTCAACATTGGGTGTATTTTCCAGCATCTCTCTCCAAGTATTGGCAAATAACATGCGGTCGCTTTGGACCCTCGGACTCCACATGGCGGGGCCCTTGCTCCTGTTCAACATCCTAAACTGAATCATACTTCTGTCTGTTACAATACCACTATACCCGCCCATAGCATCAATTTCTCTCACAATTTGTCCTTTTGCTATACCTCCCATCGCTGGGTTACAACTCATTTGGGCAATGGTTTGCATATTCATGGTTACCAACAACACCTTGCTTCCCATATTTGCCGCGGCGGCGGCGGCCTCACAGCCAGCATGTCCAGCACCCACTACAATTACATCATATTTATTAAACATGCTACAAAGGTATTACAGGATTCAAGAAATGAATAATTGATTTTGTATTCTTTCCAGTTTTTTAAATTGAGCGTTGCCCTACAACTTCTTAGGAAAGATTTTGGTTCTCCCTTCTTTTCTAATTTAAGTCACGGTCTGTAGTACAAAGCTGGCGGCAACATTGTATGCTGTAAATCAGCAAATCATCAATTTTATCGTAGGGATCCTTTGGGGCATATCCTCCTTTTCATAAAAATCTGGTTGTCGTTTGTTCCACGTGAAACGGGAGGTATAAGAAGCGGATGCTTCAATAGTCAACAAAACAATATATTAAGTTAGAGAAGGTTGAAGTGGATATAATAGCAGGCGTTTTCTATGGTATATGAAGTATGATGTTTTAATCCTCCTTATGTTTCACGTGGAACGATCTAGCGAAGAAGACTTTCATTTACAGGGAATAGAAAAAAAGGAATCGTTTTGCGGCACACTAATATATTTGGTTTCTTGGGTGTTATTCCGATTGGACAAACAATATGGTCCAATATCGGCTATCGCCTCATTGTACTATTTGTTTGATGCCGTCGACATTTACTCCCGAAAGCATTCGGGATAATATTTATAAAATATTGGCATATTATATAAATCACATTGGTATAAAAACAAGGGGCTGATTTGTAAATAATTTTTTTCTGCTATCTCTAGAAATAGTTATACGTCCTTAAAATAAAGGGAGAGGTATTCGTCCTCTTTGGTGGTCATGTGTGTTTGGTCCTTTTTCGTTTTGTCTTTGTATCCACACAGGTGAAGGGCACCATGAAATACTACACGGTGTAATTCTAATTGGATCGTCGTTTCAAACCTTTTAGCATTGTCGCGTATTCTATCTACACTAATGTATACTTCTCCAATTACGGGGGAAGTCTTATTAAGTGACAAATCAAAACTGATAATGTCCGTGTAGTAATCGTGTTTCAAATAGTCTTTGTTGATTTGAAGTAAAAATTCATCGGAACAAAAAACATAGCTCATGCTTTCTGCCGCAACCTTTTCAATTTTAAATATATTTATTAGGAACAGCTTTAACCTCTTTCTGTTGGTAAGCGCAATGTTCTTTTGAAAATTAAAATTGATATCCATATTTATATTTCTTAAATCGAAATTACGCGCTTTTCATATTCTACTACCTTTGCTGCCGAAGTAACGATAACATATGGATATGTATAAGAGACTTTCAGAAATAAAAATTGGCAAAACGGTCATCATTCATTCTTTTGAAAATGATGAAATATTTTTAAAACTAATGGAAATGGGATGTGTACCTGGAGAAAAGATTAAAGTGGATATGATTGCACCATTTAAAGATCCAATTTCAATTTCTGTAGCCGGATATCAGCTTAGCTTACGTTTAAACGAAGCAGAACACATCTTTGTAGAAGAAATATAAAATATATTTAATATATGGATATTGGTTTATATTTTGGTTCCTTCAATCCTGTGCACCATGGTCATTTAATTATTGCCAATCATATATTAAACGAATCAATAGTTCAAGAAATATGGTTTGTGGTATCGCCTCAAAATCCTTTTAAGGAAACGTCATCTTTATTAAATGAACAGCACAGATTAAGTTTGGTGAGATTAGCTATTGATGATACTCCGGGAATGAGAGCAAGTAATATTGAATTCAATTTACCAAAACCCTCTTATACGATTGATACCCTTATTTACCTCGAGGAAAAATTCCCAAAACATTCATTCCACATTGTTATGGGAAGTGATGGATTTAAAAATATTGGTAAATGGAAAAATGGGGAACAACTGTTAAAAAATTATCCAATTATTATTTACATTCGGCCTGGATTCGAAATATCCGAAATACAAAAAGGTAAAGCAACCATTGTAAATGCACCTTTGCTTGAAATTTCATCTACCTATATCCGTAAACTAATAAAAGAGAAAAAATCTATTCGGTATCTGGTCCCAGAAAATGTATTGAAAGAAATAGATAAAGAACATTATTACAACTCCTCTTTAGAAAACCCAACCTAATATCAAACACAACAGTACAATGATAGGCGCTGGTATTTTGGTGTATTTCAGCAATAGGAATGTGACAAAAATTACAGCAAAACCAATCATCATTTGATTGTCGGCGTTTTTTATTGTCATACCGTTTAATAAATACAATGCGGCTGCCCACATAACACCTACTACAACAGCATTGATACCTTCTAAACTTCTATATACTACAACAAACTTTTTTAAATATTGCCAAACGGGAAAAAAGAAGAGTACCAATAATGCACTGGGTAGAAAAATTGCGATGGTGCCAACTATACAACCTATTAGCTGCATCATTTTACCTTCATCCTTCATAGCCATGCCTCCGGTAAATGTAGCTACAGAAAATACCGGACCAGGTATTGCTCTAACAATTCCATAACCTGTTAACAAATCAGATTTTTCTATTTTAATTGCATTCGGATTATTTTGTAAGGCCTTGGCTGTATTTGGTCTTGCAACATACTGATCTAGCATGAGTGGCAACAACACATCGGATCCACCGAAAACAATACTCCCAAAACGATAGAAATTTTCGAATACATTATAAACTTTTCGGTGTTCCCATTCTTGCTTTCTAGCTGTTTCACTCAATACTCCTGCAACTACGAACACCAAAACAAACAACCAAATATTGGTCCACCTTATTTGCCTTGGTTTGATAGATTCTTTTTCAGGAATTCTTTTATCACTCAAATTGGTGATAATACCTCCCAACACGATCAGTAAGGGAAATATCCAAGGAACCTTAAATAAAAAAAAACTAATGAGCATAGACGCAAGCATGATAATCTGTGTAATCAAATTTTTTATTGATATACCGAATGATTTAACTGCCGCATACAACAGAAAGCCTATCGCCATTGGTTCTATGTAAATCAACATCCCATTGTTAATATCCTTGGCGGGATATACAGCTAACAAAAAAGAAAAGGCACCCATTAAAATACAGGCTGGTAACAACCATAACAACAATGTAAGCGAAGCCAAAACAACACCACCGCGTTTATAACCTATAAGGGTAAGAGTCTGGGTACTTGAAGCACCGGGCAACATCTGACAAAAAGAATTGTATTCAATTAATTCATACTCGGTAACATCTCTTCTTTTGTGTACGAATGTTTTGAACATCATACCAAGATGCCCTTGTGGCCCACCAAATGCTGTTATACTATATAAGAAAACAGCTTTTAAAAAAGGGATATGACGAATGATACTCAACGATGAATAGGTTAAAGGGTATTCAAATAAATAGGTTGGTGGATCATGATTATTTTTTCAATCCTATTTCAATCAAGCGTTCATCGAGGTATTCACCAGCGGTTGTGTCTTCATAAATAAGTGGATGATTGTCATCCACACAACTCTCCAAACATTTTAAACTCATACTTCCTTTTGGATGCAAGAAAAAGGGAATGCTGAATCTGCTGGTGTGCCAAAACTCCTGTTTTGGATTCACCACTCTGTGAGTGGTACTCCTCAATTTATTATTGGTAAAACGTTGTAACATGTCTCCCACGTTTACGACAATTTGTTCGGGTAGGGAAGTTACAGGAACCCACTCATTTGTTTTTGTCAATATTTCTAAACCGTCTGCGGAAGCACCCACTAATAAAGTAATTAAATTAATGTCTTCGTGTTGTTCTGCTCTGATAGCCGACTTAGGCGTTTCAGTAATAGGAGGATAATGAATTGATCTTAAAATAGAATTTCCTTCATTAATATATTCGTCAAAGTAATGTTCGTTTAAACCTAAATACAATGCAATAGCTCGCAACATGGCTGTACCTGATTTTTCAAAAGCTTGGTAGGCATCATCAAATACTTTATTGAAGTCGTGTATTTCTTTTACAAGTACATTATTGGGATAGGTTTCTTGGGTAAAAGAATTTTTTATGAGTTGACCATATTGAAAAAATTCTTTTAAGTCTGGTGCATCACTTCCTTTTGCGTGTTCCGTTCCAAAACTGGTATATCCTCTTTGACCTGCCAGTGCTGCTATTTCGTATTGTTTCTTTTTTTCTAATGGCAAAGAAAAAAACTGCTGAACAACATTGTACAATTGTTGAATGAGTTGATCTGATATACCGTGATTTTTTACCGCAACAAAACCAACTTCTTCGTAAGCTTTACCCAAAAGATCTACAAATGATTGTTTACTGGCAGCATCGCCCTTTACAAATAAATCAAGGTCAACCGATGGTATAGACATATTGATGGAATAAATATTATTGAATAGTGTAACTGTCTTTGGCAATTGTTTGGATAATATAATCAGCTAAATTTCTAATTTTTCTTTCGCCAGTAGCCCTGTTGTATTCTGGAAAGTAAACATTAATCCAACCCATATCAGATCTGGGCTTCCAAGACATGTTTGAATAGACCATTTTTTTTAAAGAAAAAGATGTACTGTCGTAACGAGTATAGTCTTTTACATCAATATCGTACATAATCATACCCTCTTCAATTTCACTTGTTAACTGATCTTCAGTAAAAAAATAATGCATGTCATCGAATTCGTTTGTTTTGTAATTAATAGGAATAATTCGGAAAATTTTTGCTCCATCATCAAAATAAGAAACTTTGTTTCTGCTAGAAAAAATTAGTTCATTTTTTAATACTGTATCAACTGTGTTGTATTTGATATAGAAAGAATTTTCTCTATTTATTTTTGTTGAATGCTTACAGGAGATAAAGGTCACTAAAAGCAATACCAATAATCTTTTCATTTTACAAATGTTGAATTTAAATTTACAATCCGTAACGGGCACTTATTTCTAACATTCTATCAATTGGCTTTTTTGCTGCCAGCCTTAATGGCTCGTCCATTTCTATCGCTGGGGTCTCATATTTTAAACACAAATACAATTTTTCTAATGTATTTAATTTCATATAAGGACAGTCATTACAGGCACAGGAATTGTTGGGTGGTGCAGGAATAAAAGTTTTTTTTGGACTAGTCTTCTGCATTTGGTGCAATATACCCGATTCTGTTGCCACTATATATTCTTGGCTACTACATGTTTGCGAATACTTTAAAAGTGCTGTAGTACTCCCTATATAGTCTGCAATAGCTAGTACAGCTTCTTCACACTCTGGGTGAGCAATCAATTTAGCTTTTGGGTGGCGTATTTTAAGTTTGGTTATTTTTTCTAAACTAAAAATTTCATGCACCATACAAGCCCCGTTCCACAGCAACATATTTCTACCGGTTTGTTTGTTGATATAAGCACCCAAATTTTTATCTGGTGCAAATATAAGGGGCTGGTAGGCTGGTAAGCTCTCCACTATTTTTTGGGCATTGCTACTTGTACAGATAATATCGCTAAGCGCTTTCATACCAGCACTGCAATTGATGTAGGTAATTACCAGGTGATCGGGGTGTTTGTCTTTAAACTTTTTAAAAAGTTCGGGGGGAGCAGAATCACTGAGCGAACAACCGGCTTTAAGATCGGGCAATAATACTTTTTTGGCTGGATTGAGAATCTTTGCTGTTTCTGCCATGAAGTGTACGCCGGCGAAAACTATGATATCTGCGTTGGTGGTTGCTGCATTTTGAGCGAGGCCTAAACTATCACCTATATAGTCTGCAACATCCTGTATATCGGGCTCTTGGTAATAATGCGCAAGAATTACCGCATTTTTTTCCTTTTTCATTTTTTCGAGCTCTGCAAACAAATCCAATGTTGGATCTAAATCGATGTCTAGGAAACCTTTTTCCTGCACCAAGGCCTCTGTTTTTTCATTGTGTATATCTACCATAATATGTATTAATACTATTTATTTTTATATAAACCCTATTACTATTAGGGCTGTTAATATGTGGAAATCTTACTAAATCTAGCTATTGTAGTATTCAAAAATTTCTTTTATCCACCCTTATGCACGTTTCATTCACATCTATTTTTTATAAAAATACCTGCCGTAATTATTTATATCAAACAATTTCAAATAAAATACATCATCACAATTCACAACTGTTGATAAAAACCACAGAGGATAAAAAAACGATGTTTTTATTTTTAAAACCTGTTAATTGAATCCGCATAAAATGATAAAAAGTTGATGTTTCACACTCCACTACTGAAGCACCACGTTTTTACCATCCATTTATACCCACAAACTTTAAAAAAAAACACCTCTTTTCCACAGAAAAAAGCTGTTTTTAACAACGCCTGTGGAAAACACAAAATACCCAAAAAAAGGGAGTGTTTATTCTTGAAAAATCTTTGTTATTATCTAAAGTGTAAATACTGGAGCAAAATAACCACTTTTCCACATACTATATAATAAGTGTTAATATCCTTTTTTCCCCTATTTTTGCCCTCCAAAAATAATCATTTTATCAGATGCAAATTATTCAAAGTATTCGTGAAAAAGGTGCAGCCATTACAGTTGCTGTAATCGTATTGTGCCTAATTGGATTTATATTGATGGATGCCAAACCAGGAAGTGGAAAAGGAGCTACGTCTCAATCGCTTGGTAAAGTAAATGGCGAGTCTATTGATTTAACCGAGTTTAACAAAAGAGTTGGTATTGCTGAAATACAGGAACAACAACGTAGTGGTCAAAGACCATCTGGTGTAAGAGCCAACCAGCTGAGAGATCAAATTTGGAATACCTTGATAGCTGAAAAAATATTTTTTGCTGAAGCGGCTAAAGTAGGAATCGATTTTACCCCAGCTGAACTTTCTTCCATTTTATTGAGCAGCGACCCAGCGAATCCATTCATGCAACAACAAGGCATGCAGGATGCATCTGGTAAATTAGACATCGCCAAAGCTCAGGAAGCGCTTAGAAATATTAAGAAATTAACCGGAGACCAAAAAGAGCAAGTAAATGCAGAAATAGTAGATCCGTTAAAATTATCTTTATTCGTGGCTAAGTATAGTGGACTTATCAGCGCTAGTGCTTATTATCCAAAATGGATGCAGGAAAAAGAAACGGCAGAATCTAAAAATTTCGCAGAGATATCTTATGTAGCAATTCCTTATAGTGAAATTTCCGATTCTTCTGTAAAAGTTACAGATGCAGATGTGACTGCTTATGTTCAAAAAAACAAAGAGCTATTTAAACAAGAAGCTGGTCGCATGATTTCTTATGTAACTTTTAGTCAACTTCCAAGCACAACAGACAGTTTGAATGTAAAAAATGTGGTAGCGCAATTAAAGCCCGCATTTTCTGTAGACAGCAATGCACAAATGTTTGTTGCAAGAAATGCATCGTTGATAGATTTTCAGGATACTTATTTACCTAAATCAAGAATTCAAAGTAGCCAAACAGACAGTATTGCAAAACTACCTATAGGCACTGTATACGGACCATATGTAGAAAACGGGGCTTATGTTTTAGCGAAAATGTTGGGTAGCAAACAATTGCCAGACAGTGTTCAGGCGCGCCACATATTGATTCCAACTGTGGACCCACAAACAAAACAGCCCGTGAATGACGATGCTACAGCAAAAAAGAAAGCAGACAGTTTGTTCGACGCCATAAAAGGGGGAGCCAACTTTGCACAATTGGCTGCTCAGTTTTCTTCTGACGGGAGCAAAGAAAAGGGCGGGGATTTGGGAAATTTTGGATATGGACAAATGGTACCCGAGTTCAACGATTTTTGTTTCAATAAATCAGTAGGTGAAAAAGCAGTGGTAAGAACCCAGTTTGGATACCATGTGATTGAAATCACCAATCAAAAAAACTTTAGCGCAGCATACAAAATTGCTTTTGTAGCCAAAGAAATCAATTCAAGTGATTTAACGATTAACAATGCCAGTTTGCAGGCCACCAAAGCCAGCGCAGTTGCCAACGCAGCAGAAATGGGTAAATATGTTGCAGCCAATGGATTGAGTTTGATACAAAATCCAACCTTGATCAAAGAAAACGATTTCAGTGTAGGTGCCATGCAGGAAGCACGTACTTTGGTGAAATGGGCATTTGAAGCTAAAAAAGGCGACATTAGCGAACCATTCAGCATAGGAGACGATTTTGTTGTAGCCATAGTAGATAAAGTGACTGAAGAGGGAGTACAAGATGCCGCAACTGCAAGAAGTGGTGCCGAAGCCATTATTTTAAAAGAGAAAAAAGCAGCCATCATCAAGAAAAAGATAGGACCCTCTCCTACCCTCGAAGCAGCGGCAGCAGCGTATAAAAAACAAGTGATTCAAGCGGGTGCAGATTCAACCATTACTTTTGCTGCGCAAATTGTAAACGGAATTGGGGTTGAGCCCAAACTAGTAGGCGCTGCCTTTAACAAAGCCAATCAGGCCAAACCAACTGTTCCATTTTCGGGAACAAGCGCAGTATATTTGGTGAAAGTAAATGCCATCAAATCATTGCCCGTAGACGCACCAGAAATGCAACAACAACAAAAAACCAGCCGCTTATCAGCCATCAGGAGCAAAACGAACGGATGGTATGAAGGGTTGCAAAAAGCAGCCACTATCAATGATAAAAGGAGCGATTTTTTCTAAAAAATTCCTTAAAACGATATTATCAAGTGCCGGTGCTAGAACATAGCCCGGCATTTTTCATTTAATTTTGCAATATGACCGAATTTGTAAACAAAGTGGCCGAGAGTGGAATCATTATACTAAACCTGGAAGACTTTTATCCAAAAGAACCAGTACTGGTATTTGATATGAAAGATTATTTGTTCATGGGATTGATTTTAAAAGAAAAAGATTTCAGAGAGTCCTTGAAGCAATTAGATACCACCATCTATGAACAAAAAATTGTAGCACTTACCTGTACAGCAGATGCTGTAATTCCAATGTGGGCATACATGCTGGTTGCAAGTTTAATTCAGCCAGTTGCCAAGGAGTTGATCTTTGCATCGCCAGAAGAAGCGGTACAGCAATTGCTTAGAAAAAATATTTCCAATATAAATACAGAAGCGTATGTTGATGAACGCGTAGTGGTAAAAGGATGCGGCGATCTCCAAATAACAGAAGCCGCCTATGTTGAAATAACGAAAAAACTTCGTCCAGTGGTCAAGAGCATCATGTATGGCGAACCCTGTAGTACGGTACCGGTTTTTAAAAAACCGATGGCGCGCCCTGCATAATTTTCATTACTAAAATAAATACAAAAGCGGTAATATGTTGAGAAATAGGTAAGAAAACCCACCCATTAAAAAACAGTGGCTAAATAATTAGTATTTATCCCGGCTATTATTTTTGTTGAAACCGCCGCCACCGCCACTATTTCTAAACCCACCACTACCACCAGAAGGGGGGCCGCTGCGCTCTTCTGCTTCCTTTACAACCAACGGCTTTTTACCAAGGGATATACCGTTCATGCTTTCAAGGGCATCTGTACCTTCGGCACGGTCGGGCATTTCTACAAATCCAAAAGCCCTGCTTTTTCCTGTTTCTTTGTCAATGGCAACTTTTGCGGAAGTTACGGTTCCAAATTTTTCAAATATTTCTTCCAGTTCTGCGTCGTCAAGATCGTATGGAAGGCCAGCTACAAAAAGTTTCATACTAAGGGTTTTTTTGTAAATGTATAAAACTTATTGTATGATGTTTATTTATGCTTCAAAATTATTTGTGGCACGAGGTTTGAAAAATTTGTATTTATAAAAACAACACATGAATAATTTAATACGAGGATTAATATCAGGTTATGGTGCCAAAAAAGTAGGTGGAGGCTGTATTAGTACTGTATTGGTGTTCTTGATCATTTGGTGGGCATTGGGCAGCTGTTAAACTAAAAGACCTCCATTGTTTTCAACGGCAGCCATTTAGTTTGAAGGAATTAATACTCTACCACTTTTATCAACATACCCTTTGTGAGCGTTGAGTTTTTTTGCATGCCATTCAATATGCCCAGTTGTTTCATTCTTGTGTCTGGCATTTTGAAATAGCGCATCGCTTGTTCGAAACTGCTATTTGCTACAACTGTTTTAATTCTGACCCTTTCTGGCTTTTTATTCAACTTGCTGGCATCTGTTAATACCCGAAAGCTTTGCATGGCGTTTGTAAAAAAGCCATTGAAATTGTTGAAGGTTGACGCTGCAGAGACACCTAGCATGTGGTAAATGGTACCATTGTAGTTAATTAAGTACGACAGCGTTCTTAGGGGAGCTTGTTGTTGCTGTTGTTGTGGATCTTGTTTGGTATCTGCTATGATTGCCAGCTGCCAAAGTTAGGTACATCAGTGCTTCCCCGTTTTGTGGAGCCATTTGTACTTTTTGTGGAGAGTTTTGTAATCTCCATGCGGTAGGAACATTGAATTGAAACTTGAGTGTGGGGTGATAAAAAACACTGTTTTCTGTAAACCCTTGTTTTGGGTCTTCGCCTAAAATGATACCGTCTATTCTTCTCAAATAGCTGTCTCTGTTAACAAGTGGGTTGGTTAAATTCAAATTTTTTTCCACTCGGAAGCCAGCTGACCAACCGTTGCGCTTCTGTTGCTCGGATTTGGATGCGTAGACAAAAAATCTGGTAACGCCGCTGAACCCCAAGCCTATCGCTTTCTCTTTCTGCATCTCTGCCAAACTTCAAAAACATCAACCCCAAACCCTCGGAAGCCGCTTCTGCAAAACGTCCCAATTCTGGTTTGATAATGATAGCACCCATTAATCCTATTTGACTGAATACCTGTTTGCTTTGTTGAACGGCGTTATGACGAGCGGTGATGTGACCGATTTCATGACCCAACACACCTGCAAATTCAGCTTCGTTGTTAAAGTGTGCCATGATGCCTCTTGTGAAGTAAACATAGCCAGCTGGAACAGCAAATGCAATTAAAATTTCTGAGTCCACCACCTTAAATTCATATTTGAGGGTTGGTCTGTGAGAAATAGTAGCCATGGCTTGCCCCTTAGCTGTTATAAAAGCCTGTAAGCCTTTATCGTCATAGAGACCATACTCTGCCACAATTTGGGGGTCTGCTTCCTGACCCATTTGAATTTCCTGTGCTTCGCTCATTAAAACCAACTGTTTTTTGCCGGTTACAGGGTTAGTAGAGCAGGTGCTCAGGGAAAACAGGGCTGCCACGGCGGCAGTGCCTATAAAAAAACGCCTCATGATAAATTGTTTAAAAACAAGAAATGAAAGGATGTAAAAATTACACCACATCTTATTCTTACACAATTATTGGTCCTAAAATAAGAGGGTTAAAAAACCGGAAACTCTGCATCCATTTTCTTCAACATCATCAGATTCTTTTTGGCAGCTTTCAAAAAGCGCCAGCCTTCCCGGAACCTCCAAACTTTGATTCCGTTTTTCTGGTTGTATCTTGAAATGCGGACCAACATTTTCCAGTGAGTTAAAATGATACTACAGGCTTTAAAAAGTGAGTATGGGTTTGCATAAATATGTTGCGTACCTGCACCAGCCCCGTTGAATTCTAGTATAGAAAAGTTTTTACCCGCTTTCAGGTCTTCAATGCTTTTACATTTGATATCATATCGGCCATAGAAAAAATTTCCATTGTGGTGGCTGAGCGTATCAAAAAAAGATTGTAATCTCTCGTCTATCTCATGGTCGATGCCGACGAGCGTACCACCTTGGCTTCTGTTGGTTGACAGGCTAAGGCTAAACACTTCGCCGAGTGCCAACACTTTATCAAGTCGTTCTTTGTGCCTGCTCAGCAACTGTTCTTTTTTGGTTACTACAGCAACGGCATTGTGGGCTAAAATTAATTCACGAATCGTTTTGGTTCCATCGCCCACCACCTGTGCAGGCGATTTAATCAGCATCCCAGAAACGGTACCTTTGTTTTCGTTGGGCATACGGTAATAAAAGGCTGCCACTTCCATAGGATAATCTATGAGTTCTTGAACGATGTAGAGGTTTGGCATTTTTTGGTGGTACAAGGCCAATTGTGCTGGATTGTCTATTTTTCGAAACATAAATCCCATCATCCCCACATCAGGTTTCACAATAAAGGGGTATTTAAAACCGGCGTCGGCAATTTGTTGCACAGCCTGGCCAATACCAACACCAGGATCAATGTATGTTGTAGAAGGATAACTGCCCAAAGGAAGTTGATCGTACATTTCTTTTTTGCCTTCGCCTTCAAATCCACCAAAAGTTAGTGTGGGGTTAGACGGAGTAAAAAACCAGGGAGTACCTGCTCTCAGGCAATACCAGACCCATACAGGAGTAAGCGGTATATATTTTGCATGGTGATGCCATGTTTGCCAATGAGTGATGATGTATAGCGATTCTTTTAAATTCATCCGGCTTCAAAAATAAGAAGGATTTGTTCTAGTTGTTGCGATATTTGTAATACATCAATCTTGTTACCAGAGCTTAAAACAATAACAACAGATGAAAAGGATACTTTTATTGGCAGTAATAACCGCTGTGGTTTCTTGTAATGGAAATAAAGAAGAGGCAAACAAAGGTTCAAGTATTGAAACAACAGAAGACCCCGCCACAGTAGAACCTACATTACAATACAACCCAGAAAGCAACCTATATGTTTGGAAAGCCAACTTTGATTATACCAAAATACAGAACCCAGCATTACAGCCTGCTATTTTAAATACTGATAGTTTGATAAAAGGATTGAACGTACGCAACGAAAATGTGTTTTTGCAAAAAGAAAGGATCAGTGGCGACACGCTTTATACCTTTATTAACGATAGCCAATACCTCAGCAACCAAATGGGAAGCACCGGTGCCGAAGTGTACATTGCAGATGTGGTGTTGAACTTGACAGAAGTACCCGGTGTAAAATATGTGGCAATTAAAATGGAGGAAGGAAGCCACGCACAATCCGGCATTTGGAGCAAACAAAACTTTGAGCAATATAAAACAGTGAAAGAATAACATTTACCATATGATTTCTTATAACCCAAAACAGTGGTTCTCTTTTATTTTTCGGTTTCACAAGGCAGATACTTTCAGGAAATTATTTCCACTGATAGTGGCCATATCTATATACAGTGCCATTATAGCCTTGCTAGAATTAGAATATTGGAAATTGAGTAATGATAGCAACGTAAAAAATATTCCGTTGATGCACGGGTTGCTAGGCTTTGCCATTTCTATGCTACTGGTGTTTAGAACCAACACCGCCTACGATCGTTGGTGGGAGGGCAGAAAATTGTGGGGGGCGCTTACCAATAACAGCAGAAACTTTGCTATGAAACTGGAAGCGATTTTACCTGAAGCAGAAATAGCACAGCGAATATTTTTTAAAAAAATGATCCCCGCATTTGCACAGGCATTGCATATTCATTTGCATAAAGAAAAAACCCGCCTGGCTTTGTTTGACGACGAAGACCATGGTAATTATGTGCAAAAAAACGTGAAAGAAGACAAACACGTTCCCAACCAACTGGCGTTATTAATGTACCGCCACATCAATGATTTGCACAAGCAAGGCACGATAACTGGCGAACAACTGCTGTTCCTCCATCCCGAACTTCAATCGTTTACCGATATCTGTGGAGCGTGTGAGCGGATCAAAAACACGCCCATTCCCTTTTCCTACAGTGTTTTCATCAAAAAATTTGTTTTCTTTTACGTCATGACGCTGCCTTTTGGCTATGTATTTAGTCTTGGTTATTATGTAATACCGGTGGTGGCGTTTGTGTTTTATGTGTTAGCGAGCTTAGAGTTGATTGCCGAAGAAATTGAAGATCCATTTGGTGGGGATGAAAACGATGTGCCCACCGAAAAGATAGCGCAAAACATTCACAAAAATGTTTGGGAGATTTTATAACCCACCTGAATAGAGGTGTTTAAAATTCATTTATACCTGCATGGATGCTTAAATTTCTGAATTACCCGTAACCACAAAAGTTTCTATCCAACTGTATTTCTATCTTTGCAGCCATTAACCAAGACAAGATATATGTTCAACAAAAGAATCAAAATAAAAGCCTTGCTGGCCAACGATGCCACAGATTATGAAGCAACCGTTATGGGCTGGGTGCGTACTTTTCGCAACACCCAATTTATAGCGCTCAACGACGGTAGTACCAACAGCAACCTACAGATAGTGGCGGCATTGGGTTTATTAGACGATACTACCATCAAAAGAATTACCACCGGGGCATGTATAAAAGCCACCGGAAAAGTAATTGCTTCATTGGGTAAGGGTCAAAAGGTAGAACTTCAAGCCAGTAGTATAGAAGTATTGGGTGACAGCGACGCAGAAAAGTTCCCCCTTCAACCCAAAAAACACAGTCTCGAATTTTTGAGAGAAATTGCTCACCTGCGTTTTCGCACCAACACTTTCGGAGCCATCTTTAGGGTGAGACATTCACTCGCATATGCAGTTCACCGCTTTTTTAATGAAAGAGGATTCGTGTACATACACACCCCCATCATAACCGGAAGTGATGCTGAAGGTGCAGGAGAAATGTTTCAGGTAACCACTCTTCCTTTAGACGGAACGGCGCCTAAAAATGAAGATGGCAGCATCAATTTTAAAGAAGACTTTTTTGGAAAAGCCACCAACTTAACGGTAAGTGGACAATTGGAGGGCGAGCTGGCAGCCATGGCGTTTAGTGATATTTATACTTTTGGTCCAACTTTTAGGGCAGAGAACAGCAACACCACCCGTCACTTAGCCGAGTTCTGGATGATTGAACCTGAAGTAGCGTTCAACGATTTGGAAGACAACATGAACCTGGCAGAAGATTTTATCAAATACATCATTCGTTATGCCATGGAACACAACAACGACGACCTGGCATTTTTGGCAGATAGATTGGCCGAAGAAGAAAAGTTGAAACCTCAAACAGAAAGAAGTGACATGGGCTTGATGGAAAAACTGGAGTTTGTGGTAAACAACGATTTTGAACGCATTACTTACACCGAAGCCATTCAGATTCTAAGAGAAAGCAACCATAACAAGAAAAAGAAATTTCAATACCTGATAGATGATTGGGGCATCGATTTGCAAAGTGAGCACGAACGTTACCTAGTAGAAAAACATTTTAAAAAGCCAGTGATTCTTACAGATTATCCGAAAGAGATCAAAGCGTTTTACATGCGCCAAAACGATGATGGCAAAACGGTAGCGGCCATGGATATTTTAGCTCCTGGAATTGGTGAAATTGTGGGAGGATCGCAACGGGAAGAAAGACTAGATAAATTGATGCAACGAATGGAGGAAATGCATATTCCCGCCGAAGAAATGGATTGGTTCCTAGACACCCGCAGATTCGGCTCTTGTCCCCACGCAGGCTTTGGCCTAGGCTTCGAAAGATTGGTACTGTTTGTAACAGGAATGACCAACATCAGAGATGTGATTCCTTTTCCAAGGTATCCGAAAAGTGCCTCTTTTTAATAACAACAAAAGCATAATTGAAACTCCGGTCCTGAGAAGGTTCGGAGTTTTATTTTGATCTCAGCTAATTCGCTATTTTTATGTTTTAAGATACACTCATGGCTACAAAAAATTACCTGGAATACATTCTGAATCCATTGGATTTGTTGCGCACCAAAAAAGTGCTGCATGTAAACCCAACAGTGATGCCCGAAAGGAAGGCGCTTACACAAACGCAGATAAAAGTGTACGAGTACAATGTAAACAAGGCGGATGTTTTTGCGATGAACCAAGTAGAAGATTGTTACCCTTTTTTGAAAACTGATTCCATGACCTGGATCAATGTGGATGGATTGAGCAAAGATGCGGTAGAAAAACTTTGTTTGCATTTTGGTATTCACCCACTCATTGTAGAAGATATTTTAAGCGTTGGGCAGCGTCCAAAAATGGACGAGATAAACGGCTTGGTTTTTTGTTTGCTGAATATGCTGTACTTCAACGAAAAAGAATCTTCAGTAGAAACAGAACAGGTAAGTATTATACTGGGAAAAAATTTTGTGATCAGTTTTCAGGAAGACGCCAGCAGAGATCTGTTTGATCCGGTAAGAGATAAGTTGAAAATGTACGGTTCAAAAGTACGCATGGCAGGAGCTGATTTTTTGTACTATAGTTTGATAGACATGATCGTTGATAATTTTTACATCGTGATGGAGAAGCTGGGTGATCGGATAGAATTGTTGGAAGAGGAAATTATTCGACATCCCAATAACAGAAGTTTGGTGAAGATCAATATGCTTCGCAAAGAGTTGATCGTACTCAAAAGAAGCGTGAGTCCGGTAAGAGAGTTGGTGAATGGAATCCTGCGCAGCGAAAGTGATTTGATTGAAGAACGCACAGAAAAATATTTCAAAGATGTGTATGATCATATTGTGCAGGCGCATGACTTGGCAGACAACTATCGCGATATGATGATGAACTTACAAGATCTTTACCTTAATAACGTAAACCTGAAGCTAAACGAAGTGATGAAGGTAATGGCCATTGTAACCTGTTTATTGGCTCCCGCCACTGTTATAGGAGGCATCTTCGGTATGAATTTCGATCGTATTCCACTCTTACACAATCAGTGGGGATTTTTTTTATCCGTAGGCCTGATGCTCATTATTCCTATTTGGATGATTGTTTTGTTTAGGAGAAGAGGTTGGTTTTAAAGCATTAATTCAATGATTCTTTCTATCTCCACCTTCCCATTTATAGCAATTACGAAGGGTTAGCCCTATATTGTTTAGAACCAGTTACACCAAGCTCCAAACATTCTCATCTGTACCCTAGACACATGAATAGGGTCATGTATTTAATTCCGAAAAAGGGAGAATGTTTCGGATGAAAAACTGCTCTTTTCGATTTAAAAAAAGAGGACTCCACAAAAATTGATTTTCTTTGTACAGCATGTCAGTTCAAATCGCATCTATCAATTCGGGAAGCAATGGAAATTGTTATTACATCGGCAACCATGAGGAAGCGGTGTTGGTAGATGTGGGCATTAGTTGCAAAGAAACCGAAAAGCGAATGGTCGCTTTGGGTTTACAAATGAGCAAAGTGAAAGCCATATTTATTTCGCACGAACATTCAGATCATATCAGAGGATTGGCGGTGCTCAGCGCCAAATACAATTTACCCGTTTACATTAGTAAGACCACTTACCATCATTGTGACGTATCCATTGAGCCCCAGCGGTTGTTTTGGATCAATACAAAAAAAGCAGTGAAGATCGGCGCATTCAGCATTTTTGCCTTTGCTAAAATTCACGATGCGGCAGACCCACATAGTTTTGTGATTCAATCCGGATCAATTAAAGTGGGTGTGTTTACAGATTTAGGAAGGCCCTGCGATGCGCTCATTCATCATTTTAGTACCTGCCATGCCGCTTTTTTAGAAGCCAACTACGACGAGACGATGCTCGAAAATGGTCCATATCCTTGGCATTTAAAAAACCGAATACGTGGCGGATTAGGACATTTGTCTAACACCGAAGCTTTAAAAGTTTTTATAGATCATCGTCCGCCATTTATGAGTCATTTACTGCTCTCGCATTTATCTAAAGACAACAATGATCCGGTGAAGTTGCAGCAGTTGTTTGCTGCCAATGCAGGCAGTACGCAGGTGATGATAGCGTCGAGGTACGAAGCTTCTCCATTGATACATTTGGCCGGGCGAATTAAAGCAAAAAAATCGCCCATCATGCAGCTGAGTTTATTTGCTCAATAGTTATTTAAAAAGGGGTAAGCTGTTGAAAACAACCAACTGAAATTGATTTCGGCTGTTCTGTTCCTTAATTTGGCGCATGAATCCTGCTTCTGTTCTCCAATTTTTACTAAACACATAACCAAGGGCTCCATATACCCGGTCGCGATCGAACACCGGCTTTTGGGTATTTAAAAAAACCTCGTTGTAAGCAGATAGGTACCAGGCGTTTTTGGTCATCGTTTTTTGATTGAGGGGAACATTGATGCCTAAAAAATAACGGAAACGAACCTTAAAATCGTTGGGTAAAAATCGTTCTTCCGTGCGGTAGCGGTGTTGCAGAAAGAAGCGTCCAAATTGTTGGCGGGTAATAAACTGTTGGTAAAGCCGGTGTTCATTGGTACCTACTTTGTCATCTGGTGATACATAGTTTTCTGATCGGATGAACCCATATCCCAACAGGACTTGATTGTTGTTTTCGGTGAGGTTGTAAGCAAGGCCAGTTCGGATGAGCAATTGTTCCAAATCGCCCACAACATTGTAATTTCTATATTGTACTTCGTTCCACCAGCTCCATCTTTTGTTGATGGCTTGGTTGCCAAAATAAATAAACCAATTGCCAGTATCCGACGACTGTGAAAAGCTAGATAGCGCAAAATTGACGAACACAAGTAATACATAAAGTTTCTTCATCGTTATTTTTGGATGGAACCTTGCAAAAATAAGGGTTGATGGGCTTGTGCTTATGTTTTACCAAATTGGTTTTAAACTTATCTTAATTCGGTTTCCAATGTTTTACTTTTAATGATGGCATCATGTACACCATCCCAAAGATGAATTCTCATTTGCAAGGCCTGTATTACAGCAGCTTCTGCTTCCTGCCATAGCAGCTCATCTTCGCCACAAAGCAAGGCGGTCATTTGCATGGCCAGATGGCTATGATGATCGCCATCTACTTCTATATGACGTTCGAGATAGTATTTGAAGGTGCTGATTTGTTCAGGGAATTCATTGTGCACATCTTCGATGATAGACAGAAACATATCGGGAATAAGGTCTTCTCTACCAAAAGTAAAAATAGCTGCCAGCACATGTGGCTTGTTGCTATAGATGTTTCTAAAAGTGAAACGCATAAATTCTCTAGGCGCATCTGGTACTTCGGCAGTTTTGAACGCGCCTTCTAAGTCGCCATTCTGCAACAGGGTATGAATAAAATATTCTATTACACCGGTATCTGCGCCAGATTGTTTCATGGCTTTGAGGTACAATTCAAAATGACTGGTTCTAACCCCATCTTCATCTACATCACTTTCTTCTCCTACTACAATTTCGTTGATGAGGTATCGGGTGGCGGCATCGCCTATAGGAAACCATGGAACTTGAACACAAGTAAGATTGTTTTGTAAAGATTTTAGCAGCGACATAAAATCCCAAACAGCATAAATATGTTGCTCCATAAAAATTCGGAGGTCTTCCATGCTGTTGATCTGTGCATAAGCTTTGTGTTCTATAATTTGCTTACGTAGCGGTGCAATGTTTTCCTGAATGGCCTTGATGCGATGGTTCATGCTGATCGAGAGTTAAAATTCTATCATAAAACGCTTAAAGGCCCTGTTTGGTTTGAAAACGCAAAAAAAAGCGCTGCAAAATTTGCAACGCCTCACTATTTAAGATTGAATTATTTAACAACCATCACCTTTTGCTGGCACAAATGCCCCACCGGGATTAAAAAAACTATTGGGAGTGCTTTTTCGAATAACCTGTATTTCAATGGCGCCATTTTTACCCCGCTCGCCATATTTTTTTATGGCTTCATTTTTTTCTAGCTTTTTTAATTTGAATGCGCTACCCTTCGGAGCAGTATAATCTCTGAGGCCAGTAAAATCCATCCCATCAATCAATACCATCGGTTCCTTTGGATCAATATTTACAAAAGACCCATCCATTATACCCGTTTGGTTGTTCAACGTTATTTGTGCTCCGGAGAAGTACAGGCTTTTGGATGAAGCATTGTAAGAAAAACTGTCAGTAACAATCGTCATTTCCTGTACAGCTGCTTTCACTTTTCCGGGAAGTGGAGGTGGAGGCGGTGTGGGTAAATCCGGAGCGCCGGGTAAAGGCGGTGCTGGAGGGGCTGGTGGCACGGGCATCTCACCATAAGTTGCTACAAAACGCTGGCGCTCTTTTTCATTGTTCATATTGTATCGCTCTACGGTACCATTTTTTAAGGTTACAATCCTTTCATCGTTTGTGTAACGGATACTTTCAACATTGTTGTTGAAGGAAGCTTCTTTAACACGAGTTGGCGCTTTGGGAATGGTATCGGTTGTTAGCACCGATTCGGCTTTCCAAAAACGTTCCTGAATTTGTTTGCGGAAAGAAAGCAGCAGCAAGGCTATTACTGGCACCAACAGTAAAAACTGCAGTGCCTGAAATCTGGATGTTTTGTTTTTGTTCATCATGGCTATACGTTTTTTAAGTGAAAAGAAACTAAAACCCGTGGCTATACGGAAGGGCTGCGTGCCCATAACTTTTAATAATAAATATTGATATTCTTTTTTTGAGTAACCGTGTTGTAATACTTTTTGATCGGCAATAAATTCCAGGTTTTGGCGAATGGCTTTTTTAAGCAACCAGGCAAATGGATTGTACCAGCAAACAATTTGTAGTATTTCGCCCCAAATAATATCTATACTGTGTTTTTCTTTTACATGAATGAATTCATGCTGGATAATTTTTTCTAACTCCGCCTCACTGTGCAACGCAGGGTTGATGAAAATGGCATTCCCAAAAGAAAAAGGAATAACATGGTCAGTCATTTCATAGATAGTAGTATCGCCAGCATGCAGCACTGTTGCCTTTTGCACCAGTTTTCGAAACGACCACATTTGTATCAACAACTTCATCAGCATTACAATCATGCCTATTGCTAGGATGGCCGCAATGACACCATAAACAGAAACGCTGTCAGCGGCAATGGTTGTTGTATACTCATTCTGCAAGGGAAGGGAAATAACAGGCACCCAATCTATCACCGCGGTCTCTTGTAGTTCTTGTTGTTGAAACCACTGGCCGATATTAATGAAAGGAAATACAAAACACGCCATGCTGAACCCTGTAAGAACCCAACGGTTATTGTTGTAAAAAGTTAGCCTTCGAAAAAATACGCGGTAAAAAATATAAAGGGCGGCTATTCCCAACGAACATTTAACAAGATATACAATAATGGTAGGCATGGTACCGATTTTTAAGGTTTATTATTTGTTTCCTTTTTCGATCAGTTGAATAATTTCTTTGAGTTCGTTTGCAGATAATTTTTTTTGTTCTACGAAAAAATTAACCAGCTCTTTGTATGAATTGTCGAAATATTCTTTCACCACAACGCCCATAAACTTCTTTTTATAGTCTGTTTCTTCTACGCTTGGCTGGTAGAGGTAACTGTTGCCCACTAACCTACTACTGAGATACCCCTTTTTTTCGAGGTTTTTTACAGTGGAAGCTAATGTAGTATAGGGAGGAGCGTCTTCCATGTTTTCCATAAAGGCTTTTACATTGCCTTCACCAGTGCGCCAAACTGCCTGCATGGTTTCTTCTTCTGAATGTGTGAGCTTTTCCATTTCTACGAACTTTTCGTAAACCTACGAATAATTCGTAACAAACCAAATTTTATTTGAAAAATATTTTTATTGAGCTTTAATCAAAGTTGCACAAAAGAAGAGGAGAAATTAGCTACTGCTTTAAAAAAAGAGAGCCTGGGTGAAAACCCTGGCTCGTTTTTAATCCGTACCCTATGAAAACTTTTACAAAGGTATACTTTGAATCCAAATATCAAAATTTTTCTGTGTAGTACTATTTACAGGTTTGTTGTAGTTCTATTATACCTATGTGATTTATATAATATGCCAATATTTTATAAACAGAAAACAACAAAACAGTCGTAGTGTCACATAAAAAATCTCCGGCGGAAGGCCGGAGATGCTATCAATGATTTGTGCTAATTTAAAAACCTCTTCTTGCAGTTGGTCTTCTGTCTAATGATGAACCAGAACGCTGTGGTTTTCGGTTCCCGGGTGTTGAATAACTTTGTTGACCCCTGGGAGCACGGTTTTGTCCGGGTGCAGGTCTGCTTTTAATTTCATTAAACACGGTATGCCATGGGTGATGTTCCTGAACCGGAATGGCTTTTCCAATTAGTTTCTGGATATCTCTGAGGTCGGCTGTTTCTTCCGCTTCGCAAAAAGTGAAAGAGATACCGTTGGCGCCTGCTCTTCCTGTTCGTCCAATGCGGTGAACATAGGTTTCTGCAATTTCAGGTATTTCGTAGTTGATCACGTGTGTGAGGTCGTCTACATCAATACCGCGTGCAGCAATATCTGTAGCCACCAAAATGCGGGTTGTTCTGTTTTTAAAATTACTCAATGCGCGCTGCCGGGCGTTTTGCGACTTATTGCCATGAATGGCTTCGGCGCTAATGCCCATCTTATGAAGGTCTTTCACCACTTTATCTGCCCCGTGTTTGGTTCTTGTAAACACCAACGCCGTTTCAATTTGCGGGTCTTTTAAAATATGGGCCAGCAGGTCTCTTTTGTTGTTTTTATCAACAAAGTAAAGCCATTGTTCAATGGTTTCGGCCGTGGTACTTGGAGGTGATACCGTTACTTTTTCTGGCTGGTGCAAAATACTGTTGGCCAAATGCTGAATTTCTGGCGGCATCGTAGCACTAAAAAACAAGGTTTGTTTTTTGGCGGGCAGTTTGGTAAGAATTTTTTTAACGTCGTGCACAAAGCCCATGTCCAACATCCGATCTGCTTCATCAAGCACAAAAATTTCTACGTCTTTTAGCTTTACATGTCCCTGACTATATAAATCTAACAATCTGCCGGGGGTGGCTACCAATACATCAACGCCTCTTCTTAGGGTGTCTACCTGTGGGTTTTGATTCACTCCTCCAAAAATCACCAGGTTTTTCAAGCGCAGGTGACGACCGTACGCGTCAAAACTTTCTTGGATCTGGATGGCCAGTTCTCTGGTTGGTGTTAAAATGAGGGCACGAATCGGTCTTGGTCCACTGCTGGCCATGCTCGTAGGCTTGGCTAAAAGTTGCAACATTGGAATAGCGAATGCCGCCGTTTTTCCGGTTCCGGTTTGTGCACATCCCAGTAAATCTTTTTGCGCCAATACGTGTGGTATGGCTGCTTCTTGGATGGGTGTAGGCTTAACATAGCCTTCTTCATGAAGCGCATCTAAGATGGGCTTAATGATATTTAAGTCTGTAAATAACAAATGAATTGTTTTAAAAAATAAGTGCGGAAATGAAGGTCCGATACCTTCATCATTAGAAAACGGGATAGATGAATAAGCAAAAGTTTGCGAAGAAAACTATCGGCTAATAATGCCGCAGAAATAAATGAACTTCATAAAGGTAAGCTTTTGTCCCCAAATGGGCTAATTTCTTAGTTACCACGGGGCATAGTGGTCAAAGATCGGTTTTTTTAAAAAATGGTTTTTTGAATTTTTTTATGCAGCTCGTTGTTGAGCATTAAACTGGCGGAGCCATACCATTCCAGGTATTCGGCGTTAAAAATACCAGCTTTTACAGCAGGGTCGGTGCTTACCATCACTTTGGCGTCTTCAATTTTACTGGTATTGAGAATGAAAATACCGCGGTATGCCAGGTTGTTTTTGCTTAATGGGCCCGCCATTAATAGTTTTTGTTGTTCGGCCAACAATCCCATATTGCCCATGTGACCCGCAAACAAACTATCAAGGGTGCTTTTATCGGTAATGGTTGCTGGGCCTGTGGTTAATATTACTAAAACGTATTGTTTCATGCCATAATCATCGGCCCCAAGTTTTTTGGCGAGTGTAGAATCATATGTAGGTTCATTTTGAGCATTGGTTTGTAGAGCAATCAAAAGGGCAAATGAAAACAGCCATTTAAAATTTGGTTTGTTGGTCATAACAATTTGATTTGATGAGTAGCAGCCACAACATTAAACAATTTTAAACAAGCTTGCAACTATTGTATGCTGATGCTGCTTGGTGATGATCTTGATGAGGCGGCTCACTGCCTCTCCTCCGTAAAGCGAAGGGTTGGGGCCGCACCCCGTTGATGTTTTGCATAGCGTCGAATATATTGGGCGTTGGATTTTTTTGAAGAAGGTGGGACAGGATACTTCTACGGGTACCGGTGTTTCCATTCTTTTCACTTCATTTAAGGCTCCTGTAATCACAATTTCATCTAGGTCAAGATCTTGTTTTATTAAACGGAATTGATAAAGTTGTTATCTGCTGCCGAAAGGCTTTTTTCCATGTTTTAAATCCGGAGGCAGCAACCAAGAGGAGTTTTTCAGCATTTGGTAGAATGAATATTATAAAAACCCCGGCGCTGTCTGTTAAAGCAGCATCTTTCCCTCATACCACAGTAGCACCCACAATTGATTTATCTGCCGCAGTTACAACACTACCGTTGAAGGTTTGAGCCTCAGCCTTGCCGTGTATGTGGCTGTAGCCAACAAAAAAAAGAGGTTTATGAATGTTTTCATGATTGTTAAGGATGTAAACATAATAAAGTTAGACTTCTCTAATAAATGGTTTGTCTATTTTTCTGTAGTTTCGTAAGATGTTGTCATTTACAGAAGAGAATTATCTAAAAGCCTTGTTACAACTTACTCTTGAAACCGGGCAAAAAGAACATGCTGGAACCAATGAGCTGGCGGTGCACCTAGGTGTAAAACCCGCTACAGCCAATGACATGCTCAAAAAATTGAAGGAAAAGATGCTGGTACATTACCAGCGTTATGGTAAATCGTCGCTCACAGGCGAAGGCAAAAAAAAGGCGATTGATATAGTGCGGAAACATAGGCTTTGGGAAACTTTTTTATTCAAGAAACTAGGGTTTAGCTGGGACGAAGTGCATGAAGTAGCCGAGCAGCTAGAACACATACAGAGCGCCAAATTGGTTTACAAGCTAGATGAGTTTCTCAATTTTCCAGCCTTTGACCCGCATGGCGATGTAATTCCCAACGCCAAAGGGGAAATGAACATACCCGATAAAAAAACACTGCTCGAAGAAGAGGTAGGCCACACTTGTACTATTGTAGGCGTAAAAGACAACAGCGCTACTTTTTTACAGTATGTAGATAAATTACAACTGGGCATCAATCAAACGATCAAAGTAACTGGCCGGCAATTGTATGATAATCTCATAGAAATTGAAGTAAATGGAAAGTCTTTTAGTGTGAGTCCACGTTTTGCAGAAAATATTGTGATTGTTTGTAAGGATTGTAAAACGGAGAAGTCGAATAAAAAAGCGGTTGGTAAAAGTCCGAGCCCAAAACGGACCAATAAATAAAGTCAGCCTTACTTAAACAGCACTCGCGCAAACTTTTGCAACTCTTCTTTTTCTGCTGCAATCAACAATTCTTTTTTGTCAACCTTCATTTTAAACAACAACACCCGTTTGTGGGTTGGATATTTTTCTAGAATCTGAGCAATGAGCTGCAAACTCTCATCGTCGTTGGCAGGTGGAGCTGAAGGTTTACTGGCTACGGACCTATGGTTGCTGTGCTTTTTTTTGATGATAGCTTCTAGTGTGGCGAGTTTGCCTTGGGTGGTTTCGGTGAACTTTGTTGCCTTTCCCAACAATCCTTCCAATTGTTTTTTGCTGAGAACTCCCCTTTGTTGATACTGCTGCAATAAACTGCTGCAAAAGCCATCTTCAGGTCGAACCTTTAATACCGCTTTGAGTAAATCGGCAATGATGTCGATATCGGGGTCAATGCGGTTCATTATTTAATACCTAGTTGAAATTTGTAGCGAGCAATTATATTTTGGGCTTCAATCATTCTGAGTTTGAGGGCATGTAATTCGGGCTGACTGTTGGCCAGTTGGCGCTCTGTTTCCTCGTTGCTGGTTTGCAACAACAAAATATCTTCGTCCATGCGTCTGATCAATATTTGAGCTTCCTGCAGTTTTTTAATGAGTTCTCCTTCGCCCGCCTGCCGAATTTGGTGCATGCCAGCGTTCTCTTTTTTCAGGGTTTCTTTCATCAGTTTTTCGCTTTCCAAAAACCCCTGTGTGCTTTTAAGCTCTTTCTTTAGTTTGGCAATGCTGAACATTAGTAAAATGAAGGCAATGAAAAACCCGAGTAAGAAAGCCCCTCCGGCTATGAAGTATATTTGATTCAATGGCTTTTTTGTTAGACCAACAAAATTATTCTATTTAAATTAAGAATGCTACGAATGTTTTTTTAATAGCATTGTTTTGTTGGTTGAGCGCTCCTACAATTCATTTAATTTTTGAATAAGGAAACTGTTTGGCTAAAGCTGTTTCCGAATCTGTTTGTAAGAATGGGTTGAAACCCATTCCAATTGAATTGGGATTTGCGATAAATTTCGGATAAGAATATAGATGCTGATCACTTGCCCCCAGATTTATCTGGAGGAGTCTAAATGCTGAGGCGTTCATGGCTTTAGCCTAAAAAAGGATCAAATTTTTGAATAAGAAAACAGTTTGGCTAAAGCCGTTTCCGATTCTTTTTATGAAAATGGGTTGAAACCCATTCCAATTGAATTGGGATTTGCGATAAATTTCGGATAAGAATATAGATGCTGATCACTTGCCTCCAGATTTATCTGGAGGAATCTAAATGCTAAGTTGTTGGTGGCATTAGCCTAAAAAGGGATCAAATTTTTGAATAAGGAAACTGTTTGGCTAAAGCCGTTCCCGAATCTGTTTGTAAGAATGGGTTGAAACCCATTCCAATTGAATTGGGATTTGCGATAAATTTCGGATAAGAATATAGATGCTGATCACTTGCCTCCAGATTTATCTGGAGGAATCTAAATGCTAAGTTGTTGGTGGCATTAGCCTAAAAATGGATCAAATTTTTGAATAAGGAAACTGTTTGGCTAAAGCCGTTCCCGAATCTGTTTGTAAGAATGGGTTGAAACCCATTCCAATTGAATTGGGATTTGCGATAAATTTCGGATAAGAATATAGATGCTGATCACTTGCCTCCAGATTTATCTGGAGGAATCTAAAAGCTAAGGCGTTCATGGCTTTAGCCTAAAAAAGGATCAAATTTTTGAATAAGAAAACAGTTTGGCTAAAGCCGTTCCCGAATCTGTTTGTAAGAATGGGTTGAAACCCATTCCAATTGAATTGGGATTTGCGATAATTTTCGAATAAGAATATAGATGCTGATCACTTGCCTCCAGATTTATCTGGAGGAGTCTAAATGCTGAGTTGTTGATGGCTTTAGCTTAAAAAAGGATCAAATTTTTGAATAAGGAAACTGTTTGGCTAAAGCCGTTCCCGATTCTTTTTATGAAAATGGGTTGAAACCCATTCCAATTGAATTGAGATTTGCGATAATTTTCGAATAAAAATATAGATGCTGATTACTTGCCTCCAGATTTATCTGGAGGAGTCTAAATGCTAAGTTGTTGATGGCTTTAGCCTAAAAATGGATCTAATTTTTGAATAAGAAAACAGTTTGGCTGAAGGATAGAAACTTGTTTCTTTTGAATTGCGGCTTAACTAATTGAATAAAAGTGCCTCAGCTCTTCCAATAATGAAATTCTTTATAGTTGATCTTGATTGGTTTACGCTGGTTTCATTGAGACATTCACTCCTTAATCCTTGTAAAGCGAAGCATTAAAACTACGCATCAATTCATCATATTCTTCCTTGAAAGTTTTCTTAAGATGATGTACTTCTTGGTTGCCAATATAAGCCCTTACATGTTCAATATCTGATTTTGAAATAGATATGGCAAAATACTCATCCTGCCATTCAAATTTAGTAGGAATAAGATTTTGTTTGTTGATCCAAAAAGAGGATTCCCCTTTTATTAACTGCATTACTTTTTGAATGGTTTGATCTACACCAAGAGAGATTAAACAGTGGCAATGATCCGAATAGCCATTTATAAAATCAATAAAAATACCTTTTGACTTTGCATTTGCAACAATATGATTCCAAATCTTCTTTCTGATTTCTTGAGTATGAAACAACGGAGCACGATTCTTAGTACTCCACACAAAATGAATATATACATTAACGTAAGGCATGAAATGATTGTTTATAAATGAAAAGCGTGTTATGGCGTCCTGTTCAGCTTTTAATTCGTATAAAAAATTTGGCTCAAATTAAACCACACAATTCCTCTGATAGAATTTCCATACCCAATGTATGAGATTTTACCACTTCTCCATTCCCCATCATTCTCTTCACAAATACAATGTAATAACTGTTGTATTGTTGCGGATTGGCTAAGGATGCTTTGATGCTAGCGGCAATTTCTTCTAAAGGATGCGGGTTGCCATCTTTGATGTTGGAGAAAGGAACTCGGGTACTATTGATGAATTCAACCGTAAGGCAACTGTCTGCATCAGCATTAACTTTCCAATTTTTATATTCAATCGACTCACATTGATAATGAGCTTGTAAACTATCAATGGTAGCAGCATTGTCTGCAAAAATCGGGGTGTTTGTAGTACCCTTTTTATTTTCTTGGCTACAGCTGAAATAAAATACGCTGAGCATACAAAGAATAAGTATTTTAAAAGTTTTCATACAGTAGATGGTTGGCGACTATAACAATTGGATATTGCTGAAGTCAGCATTCAATCAATAAATATAAGACATCTATCCATATTATAATCTATTGAAAGTGAATTACAACATACCAACATCTTACAACCTGATCTTCACTCCGCCGTTTACCACAAACCCATCTACCGGCGCATAAATGTCTCTAAATACCGGACTATTTATATTGCCTGTAAAAATGGTATCAAACCGGGTTTGCCTGCTGTCTGTAAAATTTTCGAAGTTGATGAAAACAGAAAAATGTTCCCATACCTTTTCACCCATCAATCCAAAAGTCCAGAACGACTGGCCTTTGCTACCATCATTTAGTTTTTGTTCGCTAAAATAATACGCTTCCAACCCTATCTTTAATTGCTCGTCCTTTTCATACATCAACACATTGTTGAGCCGATGCCGAGCGGTTAAAGGAAACCAACTTTTTACATCATTAAAATAACTGTTTACGTCTGCATACGTGTAACCAACAAACAGTTTAAAATCGCTGTATCCCAGTTTTAAATTGGTTTCCATTCCCTTGCTTTCTACGCGCCCGTTTGCATTCAAAAACTGAAAGCTATTACCCGCAGCCGTTAGTTGTAAGGGATTTTGTAATCTCGTATAAAAAAACAACTGGTTGATGCTAAGCTCCCATTCGCCCAACTGGGTGCGGTAGTTAACATCGAAGTTCATGCCTGCCGATCGCTCATTTGTGGTGAGCTCGCTGTTGATGGGTAGGATTCGTTGAAACTGGGTTTGTTCAGACGCCTCGTTAAATACTGTTGGTGTTTTGTATCCAAGACCGCCGCCTAGGCGAAAAGTGAGGCTGGGCGATGCTTTGAGCATGGCAGAAATGCGTGGTAATAACACTGTTCCAAAATTGGTAACATGATCTGCACGAAGCCCCGTTTCTACAGAAAAAGTGGGGGAAGCGGTGTAAGTATTTTGCACAAAAACACCCAGTGTATTGTTTTGATAATTCCGCAAAATAGAATCGGTGAGAGGGTCTTCTTTAAAATCATCGGTTAAAAAATTAGCGCCCACAATCCAATCGATTTTTTGGCCATTGTTGTGGTAAGTAAATTCTGAGAATGTAGATTGCTGTAATCCTTTGAACTGATGTGTAGGAATTTCGATCCCTCTATCAAACCTGCTGTAACTATTTTTTACACTTATTTTAGAATGTTCGTTGATGGTATGCGTAAGCTGTGCCTGTGTGGTAATACGCTTTGTATTGTTCTTTTCGAAAAAACCGGAAGTTCCATTTTTTATAAATGCCATGCTTCCTCCAATTCTACTTTCTTGAATGTAGCCGAACCCAACATCTAGATTTGTTTTTTTACCATACCAAAAAATGCGTGGCTGTATAGTGGTTCTTTCAAACTTTGGAATGGCTGTAAGCCCTATATCTGCCGGATCGTAAGGGTTGCCCGTATTTCTGGAAGCAGCTACTGAAACGCCCCATTTATTAAAGCGCTCACTGTAAAAACTGCTGAGGTCGAGGCCGCCGGCAGAAGTGCCATTGGCCATAAAATCCAACACCCGTTTTTCGGTAGGTGTTTTAGAAACCAGATTCACTAAGCCCGCAATAGCACCTGCACCATACAGGGTAGAAGTAGCCCCTTTAATGACTTCAATTTGTTTTAAATCGAGTGGGGCTACCTGCATCAAACTAAGTCCACCCGAAAACCCTGCATACAATGGAAACCCATCTCTTAATACCTGCGTATACCTGCCATCTAAACCTTGTATTCGAATGCTAGAGTTGTATGATGTAGCAGAAGTTTGTTGCGTTTGAATGCCTGTGCTTTCGTTGAGCAACATTCTAATATCGCCTGGTTTCATATTGGCTTTCTCTGCCAGTTCTTCACCAGAAATTATTTCAACCCTTGTTGGCAAATCGCTGATGGTTCTGCTGTTTCGGGTAGCTGTAACCAGCACTTCTTCTTCGGCATCTTCCTCCAACTGTTCTAAAAGTACCAACTGCACATCATCGGTAGATTGTGGGACTACTATGGTGATTTCTACTGATTCATAGCCAACAAAGGATACAACGATTTGGTAAGTTCCTGCCGCAATATTTGAAAATGAAACTATACCAGCGCTATCTGCTATCGCAGTTTTATCAATTGTTATAATGCGGGCACTTGCACCAGCCAAAGCTGATGCATCTTCCTTGTTTTGAATAGTTAATTTCACAGCATGCTGCGCATATAAAACACCCGTACAACATAGAGCGAAACACAATGAAATGATCTTCTTCATGAACATATAAGATTGAGTTATAATCAAAATGGAAGATATTACTATTGGGCCGAAAACAGTCGTTTAAAGGAATTGGATCAGCATCAACCTTTAGTGCCAGCAAAATTTGCCATAAATGCTAGGAGCCAACTTTTTATAAAATCTGAACTGTATGCCAAATGCAAACCGAGCAGAAAACAATCTTTTTACATTGATGTACAATTGCTCCATCAGTTCTGTGTGAAAGGGTAGCATCGCCTAAAATGAGCAACAGGTTTAGTTTGATCTGTTCATATTTTTCCTGATCAATACAATCGTTTTGGTTCTTATGTAACAGAGCATCGGTTAACTTTGCACTTCAAACATCAAACATGTCATACAACATCATAGAATTCAAAGCTAAAGTAGCTGATCCAGAAAAACTAGAAGCCATTTTAAAGAACTTGCAGCCCCTGTTTAAAGGAGAAGACCATCAGATAGATACTTATTTTACGGTGAAAGAAGGCCGCCTTAAACTACGAGAAGGCAATATTGAAAATGCACTCATTTGGTACCTTCGTCCAAACGATGCCAGCGCCAAACTTTCACAAGTATTGCTTTACAAGCATGAGCCAGACCCGGCATTAAAAGAAATTTTATTCAAAGTACATGAGGTAAAAGTGGTGGTTGATAAAAAACGCCGCATCTATTTTATAGACAATGTAAAGTTTCATTTTGATGAAGTGCAAGGGCTGGGGAAATTCATTGAAGTAGAAGCCATTGATCACAACGGAGAATTGGGCCTCGAAAAAATTCAAGCACAATGCGATCATTACGCAGCCTTGTTCCAAATTTTACCTGAACATTATGTGGCCATTTCGTACAGCGATTTGTTGATGAATGCACAAAACGCTGCATTGTGATGATGAACTGCGTTAGCGTATCTTTCATTAAATTAGTACCTAAAGTGTTTGAATGAATGTGCAACAGGTCCATTTTATTAATAGCAAATAACAGCAGCAATTTGTAACTTGCTTCTATAAAGCAAAGAGGATGGATACGAACACTGAATTAAAATTGGCGGTATTAATAGATGCAGACAATGTGCCTTATGCCAATATCAAAGGTATGCTTGAAGAAATAGCCCGATACGGCACACCTACTTTTAAAAGAATATATGGCGACTGGACAAAACCCACCCTCAGCGGATGGAAAACCGTGTTGCTGCAAAACGCCATCACCCCGGTTCAACAGTACAGTTATACCAGCGGAAAAAACTCATCCGATTCAGCGCTTATCATAGATGCCATGGATATTTTATATACCGGCAATGTAGATGGCTTCTGCATTGTAAGCAGCGATAGTGATTTTACAAGACTGGCTACGCGGCTGAGAGAAGCGGGAAAAAAAGTGTTTGGTATTGGTGAACAAAAAACACCCGCAGCATTTATAGCGGCCTGCAATAAATTTATTTTTATTGAAATTCTACACAAAGAACACAAAGACGAAATACCTGCAAAAAATGCACCCAAAAAGAGTAGTAGAAAAACAGCAGACAAGGACAACAGTACTTCGCAGAACCAATTGCTCAAAAAGCTGGTGATCAATAGCATCAACGATTTGGCAGAAGAAGACGGCTGGGTTTTTCTGAGTACCCTCGGCAATCACATCATTAAAAAAGAGCCGAGTTTCGATCCCCGAAATTACGGGTTTAAAAAATTGGTAGACATCATCCGAAATATACCTGGCATTGAGATTGAAGAAAGAACCAGTGGCAAAAACAGTGTGGCTCATTTGTGGGTGAGCTTAAAATAACATCTACGTTTTAAACCAAACCGACGTGTTGATAAAAATTAAAACGATCGCATCTCAATACTTCGAGCTCAGTTGCTGGCTGGGAGCGCTGTTGTACTTGGCATTGATTGACCCCGCGGCCAACGATCATTTTCAGCTTTGTGTGTTTAAGCGGCTGGGATTTTCTTTTTGCCCGGGTTGCGGTTTGGGACACGCTGTTTCCTGGTTGTTGCACGGCAATTTTCACCTGTCGTGGGAAGCGCATCCACTCGGCATTTTCGCACTGCTCATTCTTATTCACAGAATATCCATTCTTTTAAAAAATAATTTTAACCCAAAAAAACATCCCGCTCATGCACAACGACCGTAACAGTATTATTTTAAATATGATTCCAGACATTACCCAAGAGGAACTCCTATTTGTAAACAATCTTACCAAAGAATACAATTCCGATCAGTTACACCAGTTTGCCCTCATTTTCAGAACCAAAAGAAAGGACCCACAAACAATTTTGTTAACCTGCTTACTCGGATTGGTATGTTTTGCAGGCATTCACCGTTTTTTGATTGGTCAAATAGGGATGGGGATTTTATTTTTACTCACGGGCGGCTTATGCCTCATCGGCACTATTGTAGATGCCATCAACCATAAGAAATTAGCATTTGAATACAACCAGGAAATGATTGCAGAATCTATTGCGCTCATCAGAATGCAGAACAACATGCGTTCTTAGTGTTCAATTATGCTTTCCAAAACGCCGCATTGTTTTAAATAGACGGTCTCTGGCAAATAGACCGCCTTTTGTATTTTTAAATGACGTTCCTTTATTTTTTATTCATTTCGGCATAATCAAAAACCAGGTTGCAGAAAGTAACAACGCCTAATTTTAAAGAGACATCTTCGATAATAAATGAAGGTGTATGATGAGGGCCTGCTGTTGTAGGGTCTTTACCTTTGGGCATTCCCCCAAGTCTAAAATATAAGCCAGGAACCTGTTGTGCGAAGAAAGAAAAGTCTTCTGCGCCAGTGATTGCGGGAACCAACAATACATTTTCTGCCCCGGCCGATTTTTTTCATAGAAGGCAGCATTTGGTTGGTGAGTGCTATATTATTAAACGTAACCGGATAATGATTTTGATAGGGTATTTCTACTACGGCCGTGGCTCCTGCCGCTTCGGCTGTTTTTTCGACAATCTGTTTTATTCTGCTAAAAATGAGTGCTTCATCTTCGTTAGAAAAGGATCGTACATCTCCCAGCATTTCTACTTCTGAAGGAATGATGTTATGGCGAATACCGCCATGTATAGACCCCACAGTAACCACTGCAGCATTCTGGGTTAAATCTACATTTCTACTTACGATGGTTTGCAAACTGTTTACAATTTGTGCAGCAACCACAATAGGATCTACAGAGGACCATGGTTGTGAGCCATGACTTGGCTTGCCTTTTACTGTTATTTTAAAGTCGCCTACACCTGCAAAAGTGCCGGCTGGTTTGTAAGAAAGTTTGCCTGTTTCTAACAATGCATTCAGGTGCAAGCCAAATATCACCTCCACTTTTGGATTTTCCAGTACCCCCTGTTTTATCATTAAAGCAGCACCACCCTCTTCGCCTTTTGGCACACCCTCTTCGGCAGGTTGAAAAATAAATTTAATGGTGCCCTTCAATTCTTTTTTCATTTTAGAAAGCACTTCTGCTACCCCCATGAGGATGGCCGTGTGCCCATCGTGTTCGCAAGCATGCATCACACCTGTTTCTTTACCATTGTAAATAGCTTTTACTTTGGAGGCATATGGCAAGCTGTTCACTTCTTCTACCGGCAAGGCATCAATATCTGCACGCAGTGCAATGACGGGTCCGGGTTTGTCGCCTTTCAAAATACCTACAACACCGGTTACTGCCACCTGTGTAGTAACTTCTAAACCCAACGCCTTTAAATGTTTGGCAATAATGCCAGCGGTTCTGGTTTAGCGGTTACCTAGTTCGGGGTTTTGGTGAAAATCTTGTCGCCATGCAATTACTTTCTGTTCTATTTGCGCAGTATTTTTGGAGATCATCTCCGATATATTTTCTGTTTGCGCAGCTGTAAATAAGGCACTACAAATTCCGATTAGAACCAGACTAGATTTTAATTTCATATTATATCATTTAATGTAATTGCTCTTACCAAAAAACAGGGGAGCGTTTGTGCTGTTAAGAAACAATCCCTAAAGAACCTGCATTAATTCGGGGTTGGAATTTCTTCTTCCAACATAATATGCGCTTGCTTGTCAAAATACGTGCAAGTCATCGCATCCATATCTACGGTCCATTTTTCTACGCCGGTTTGGCCGCAATGGTTACAAAATGTTGGGTAATCTGTTTGGCCGCGTTGGTGATTTTTTAGGTAATGTTTAAACCGTTCTTTATCGCTGATGTTGGCAATGTTTATCCTTGCATAGCGGGAGGCTGATTTAACCTGAAAATCGTCTTCTCCAAAATATACGGTTCGACCATTGTTTACAAAGCAGTCGTATTTCTTCACGCCCATTTGAACCAGGTCCTGGATGTACCTTGGAAAATCGGCCCCTGATGCAACTTTTGCATGGGCAGCTTTGATGTCGTTCAATTCAAATGTCATCTACAATAGTTTGTGCAAAAGTGAAGCATTTATTTTAAATGAAGGCATACGGTTTTTAAAGAGAATGCTTTACTGCCCAAACACAAGGAGCGCATCCATCCATTTCAATCTTTACGAAGCATCCTCTCCAAGAACCATGATTAAATTGGGCTCATACCCCTTTTGCATCAGGTAATTCCTGAGTTTGGTCTTTTTTACAAAATGATTTTTTTCGCTTTTGAGTAAACGTAACTTATCAGCCGCTAGCTTTTGCAGTGTTTTTTCATAGTCGGCTTCCTTTATAGAAGCCAGCGCCTTTTTAATACAATAAGCACTCACCCTTTTTTGCTGCAACTCGTATTTTATTTTTACCCTTCCCCACTGCTTCATCCTAAATTTCCCGCCCGCAAAAGCCATGGCATACCGCTCTTCATTGAGGTAATTTTCCTCAATGAGCCGGCTTAGCAACTCCTCTACCTCGGCTTTGTACAAGCCAAAGCCGTACAATTTATCGCGGGTTTCGGCGTGACTCCGCTCTTGGTAACCACAATAATGCTTTATTTTTTGCCAGGCTTTTTCAACACCTATATTTAATGGCCGCATGCTTTTTTGGTTGGTTTGGCAAATTACAGCTTTATACAAGGCCACAAATAAAGGCTGGGCTGCTTTAATTTTTTGGTATTTTATCAGCCAATTAAAAAATACTATCTTGTTGTCATTAACAAAGAATTTATATTTGACCTTCAATTTTTAAGATTTATGAAGTTTATCGTTTCTTCTTCAGCATTGCTGAAACAACTGCAACAGATTAGCGGCGTTATCAACGCAAATACCGTTTTGCCCATTCTGGAAGATTTCCTTTTTGAGATAGAAAAAAACAAACTAACTGTGGTGGCTACCGATTTGGAAACAGTCATGAAAGTGCACCTGGATATCGAAGCCAAAGACAGCGGAAAAGTATGTATACCCGCTAAAATTCTACTCGATTCGCTCAAAAATATCCCGGAACAACCGCTCACTTTTACCATCGATAAAAACTTCGGTGTAGAATTAACCAGCGACAACGGGAAGTACAAAGTGATGGGCGAAAATCCAGATAACTTCCCCAAAGAACCAGCTGCAGATGATGCCAACAATTTCACCATGACGTCTTCTTCTTTACTAACGGCCATCAACAAGTCTATTTTTGCAGTGAGCAACGATGACCTTCGTCCGGCCATGACGGGTGTATTTTTTGAACTCGATACCCAGGGCCTCAGCGTTGTTGCTACCGATGCACACCGTCTGGTAAAATATACCCGCACCGATGTAAGTTGCCCGCAGAAAGACACTTTCATTGTTCCCAAAAAACCATTGCAATTGCTGAAGACGGCGTTGCCTGATAATGCAGATGAACTGCAGATTTCTTACAACAGCAACCACCTTTTTGTAAAACATGGTGGTACTGAATTGGTTTGTAGGTTGATTGACGCAAGGTTCCCCGATTACAAAGTGGTAATCCCGTCAGACAATCCTTACAAAATGACGGTTAACCGAACCGCTTTTCAAAATGCATTGCGCAGGGTGAGCATATTCTCTAATAAAAGTACCTACCAAGTAGCATTGAGCATTAGTGGGAGCGAATTGCAACTGGCTTCTCAAGATATCGATTTTAGCTTTGAAGGAAACGAGCGCATGGCCTGCCAGTATGATGGGGAAGACCTACAAATTGCTTTCAACGCAAAGTTTTTAATTGAAATGCTGAACGGCGCCGATACCGAAGATGTGAACATGGAATTGAGTACAGCTACCAAAGCAGGTATCATCAAACCTACCGAACAGGAAGAAGGCGAAGAATTACTGATGCTGGTAATGCCTTTGATGCTGAACAATTAAAACAAACCATTGCCTTTGGGCGATATTGATACTACGCTTTCCAAAAGGAAAGCGTTTTTTTAAACCAGCCATTGCTGGTAAATTTAATGAAACGGGTACACTATGGATTTCAAAAAAATTGCTTCTTTCGATAATTACATGCTGGCGAATATGACGCTGGGCCTGTTGCAGGAAAACAACATCAGCTGTCATTTAAACGATGAACATACCGTAACCATCGATCCATTGCTGAGCAATGCCATCGGTGGCATTAAACTCATGGTGGCTGAGGGTCAGGTTGATAGGGCCATCGAACTCATCAAAGAAGCAGAAGCCAAATACCTCTCAGAAATTCCCTGCACGTATTGTAAAAACCCTACCCTGCAGGTAGAAGAAAAAACACATACACCCACTGGTTTCTGGGAAAAACTAAAAAACCAAGTTGCCTACGGACAAACCAGTACCTACAGTAAAAAATACCGTTGCAGCACCTGCAAAAAACTGTTCGACGAATTGCCGATGAATTATTAAATATTAGACTATTACTGCTGTTGCTGCTGTTGTGGTTCGGACAAAGAGACCAACTGCATTATTTTATACCAATGTGATTTATATAATATACCAATATTTTACAAATCTTATCCCGAATGCTTTCGGGAGTAAATGCCGATGGTATCAAACAAATAGTACAATGAGGCGATAGCCGATATTGGACTATATTGTTTGTCCAATCGGTATTATTCCTATTTTTAAGCACAATTAAATTGTATGAAAAAAATAGCCATGATTCCTGCAAGGTATGCGGCCACCCGTTTTCCATTTAAGCTGATGCAGCCACTCGGAAATAAAACGGTGATACGGCATACCTACGATAATACAGTTGCCACGGGCTTGTTTGATGAAGTGTACGTGGTAACCGATCACGATAGTATTGCGGAGGAAATTACCAGCCATGGAGGCAAGGCCATCAAAAGCATCAAAGAACATGAAAGCGGAAGCGATCGTATTGCAGAAGCGGTGGCTGATATGGATGCCCAGATCATTTTAAATGTACAGGGCGACGAACCATTTGTAAACAAAGCAGTATTGGCCCAACTATTGGCGGCCTTTGAAAACAACAATGTGCAAGTGGCTTCACTGATGAAAAAATTTACCGACCTCAGCTTGGTGGCCAATCCCAATTATGTGAAAGTGGTGGTAGACCAAAATAAGGATTCTCTGTATTTTAGCAGGAGTGTTATTCCGTTTCGCAGAGATGAAACCATAACACCTGTTTATTACGAACACATAGGAGTTTATGCGTTTAGAAAAGAAATGTTGTTACAGTTCACCCAATGGCCAGCCGCTTACACGGAGCAGCTAGAAAAACTGGAACAATTGCGTTATCTTGAAAATGGGGTTCGCCTAAGAATGATCGAAACCCAAGAAGTAAGTGTTAAGATAGATGTGTCGGAAGATCTTGTGCAGGCAGAAAAATACCTGGCTTCATTGTAAACCCAACCTTCATCTCATGCAGTCATTATTTGATAAGTCAGTTCTTCAGGAAGTGAGCCATCGGCTACAATCCCTTCAAAAAAGTGCACAACCACAATGGGGCAAAATGAACGTAAGCCAGATGCTGGCTCATTGCAACAAAGCATTTGCCGTACCTTTGAGCGAACGGCCGCTACCAAGAATGTGGCTGGGTTATTTGGTGGGATGGATGGTGAAAACGTCTTTGTACAACGACAACCCATGGAAGAAAAACCTGCCTACACCCTCATCATTTGTGGTAAAAGATGAACGAGATTTTGAGGAAGAAAAAAATAGACTACTAGAATTGGTAAATCAGTTTTACAGCAAAGGGCCAGATAAAGCAGGGCTGTACCCACACCCCATGTTTGGAAAATTTACGGATACCCAATGGGGGCAGGCCATGTACAAACACCTCGATCATCACCTGAGGCAATTTGGGGTATGAAACAAAGAGGAATGGTAGGGGTTGTGGGGAAAGAAGAAATGAAATGGAAATAAATGGCACAAAAAAGGAGCATCAACCGGATACTCCCTTTTTTACCAAAGCTGCGCTTAGCTGGTATTGTAATCTCTAGTGTTAAGAAACAGCCGCGTGCATGTCTCTGTATTTTTTAATAAGATCATGAGCCGTTTTCAGGCTATCTTTTTGATCCATAATCATTTGCCTGGTATCTGCACTCATCTCAGCTTCTGTATGCAATGCATCGTTGTAAGCATTTTGAGCGGCGTCTTCGCCAAATTCGCAACTTTGTAAAATGCTTTGGCGATCAGATCCGGTGAAAAGATTTTTTACATCCATCCATACTCGGTAAATTTTGCCTGCTGCTGTTGTGTCTGTGGCGGTGTTTTCGCCTAGGGTTACAATTTTTTCATTTAATTTACCAACGTAGTTCCTGCTCTCGTTGGCCATTTTATGAAAGATGGCTTGCAGGTCTACATCTACATCATCTGTTTGCTTTGCGGCTTTTTCATAACCCGTTGTTCTGTCGTTGTTAATTTTTACCAAGTCGTTCAGTGTTTCTGCTATGGCCTCGTTGTTGTTCATAAAAGCGTGTTTTTATAATGAATGATAAAAGTAGTAGACGTAAAAACATGCCAATATTAATGTAGATAATTTTGTAACTAATTTTGTAGAACGATGTACCCATGCTATGGGGTATGGGTAAAAAATAGCACAATTAAAAAATGCGCTTTAGTATATTGACCCCTAAAATAGGATGCTGCATAAATTGCAGTTATATTAGCAAGTGAACGGCAACAGTCGTTTGCATAAATCAACAATTATGAACTGGCCGCTTATTGCGCTTATTGTTTACATACTTTTTTTAATAGCAGTGTGCCTTAGAATTGTATTTGAAACACAGAGCACCAATAAAACACTAGCCTATCTGCTTTCTTGTATTTTTATTCCGGTGATCGGAATATTATTTTACATCACTTTCGGAATCAATTACTGGCGTAAAAGAAAATACAGCAAAAAGTCTGCACAAGACCTGGCCATCCTCGAACAACTCAAAGCAGGAATTGCAGGCTACAACGACGTGATCGTTCCTAGAAATGCCGAAGTGCTGCTGCAAAACAGTGAACTGGCATCTATGCTAGTGCGTGATTTGGGCAGCCCACTTACCAAAAACAACCGGGTGAAAATATTGGTAAACGGCGAACAAAAGTTTCCTGAAATGATGGAAGCCATCAGGCAGGCGAAACACCATGTGCACATTGAATACTACATCTTCGAATACGATCGTACAGGAATGGCGTTGGTAGACCTTCTTGTGCTTAAAGCAAATGAAGGGGTGGAGGTTCGATTTATTTACGATGACTTTGGAAGTCATTCTATCAATAATAAAACCGAAGCACGCATGCAGGCGGCAGGCATCAAAATTTATCCCTTCCATAAGATACAATTTTATTTATTCGCCAATAGAATCAATTACCGCAACCACCGCAAAATTGTGGTGGTAGATGGGGGCACTGCATTTGTTGGTGGCATCAACATAAGTGATAGATATGCAAATGACATCCAAAATAAATTATACTGGCGTGATACGCATCTTAGAATAGATGGCCCCGCGGTGTACTACCTGCAGTATCTTTTTATAAGTGATTGGAATTTTTGTTGCAGCGAAAAATTGCAAAGTCAGGTATATTATTCTACGAACAATACTGTTAAAGATGAAGGAAGTTATGTGCAAATAGCCGCCAGTGGTCCCGACTCTTTATTGCCTTCTGTTCTCTATTCTATTTTACAAGTCATTTATTTGGCCAAAGAAGAAATTCTAATTACCACGCCCTATTTTATCCCAGGCGAAAGCATCATTGATGCATTGTGTGTGGCGGCATTGAGCGGACTCAGTGTAAAACTACTGGTACCAGGCAAGAGCGATTCGAGGTTTGTGAATGCGGCTTCTAAATCGTATTACGATCTTCTATTACAAGCAGGCGTACAAATTTATATGTACCAGAAAGGGTTTGTACATGCCAAAACCATTGTAACCGATCAAAAGCTTTGTGTGGTAGGAACCTCCAATATGGACAACCGAAGTTTCGATCTCAACTTCGAAGTAAATGCCATTGTGTACGACAATGCTATTGCAAAGGAAATGCGCCAACTCTTCTTCAATGACCTGCAACACGCTACCCAAATAAACAAAGAGGAATGGTTCTCCAGACCTTGGTATGAAAAGTTTCCGGGAAAAATAGCGAGGTTGTTTTCGCCGGTGATGTAAGCGTTCAGATTTTTTTCAGTGATGCTTTTACAAACGACGCTATTGTTTTTTATTACTCAAATTTTGTCTTACTATTTCAACTTCTTTATTCAATATATCAATACTAAGTTCTTTTGTACGAAAATTTTTTAGAACACGGGTGAGTTTGGTTTCAATTCCTTCTTTTTCCAACTCCTTTGTTAATTTTATTTTTTCTTTATTTGGAGTTGTTTTACCAAGGCTAAAACCTGATCAAAACTAAAATCAATTTGAAGTGCGGTTTTCATTTATGTATGTTTTTTCAAATTTACGTAAAATGTATTTAGTGTAGCATTTCAGCCTTTAATGCTACACATCAATTCCCCTTAATCCTTCTAATCAGTGCTTCAAATACCCCTTCATCCCATTTGGCGAATCTACCTCTTTGAACTGCCAATGCATTGTCGGCATCGGGTTGCAGGTAAAAGTAAAATGCAAATCTTTCGTTGATATCGTACCAGCCAATGATTTTTCCAAAACGCAAATCGTTGATGAGGATGGTATCATTTATTTGTTGAAGCGTATAAAATCCCTGGGAAAAGTCAACCAAGTTTTGTAGTGCTGCCGTGTCTGTAATGGCATCGGTTAACTGTAAATTTTTTGCGTCAAATGCCACTGGAATATTTTGGGGATCATTGTCGAACACTGATCGGTAGCTGCTGTAAAAACCACTGTCGGTTTCAGCCGCCACATACCACAACCAGGTTTGCATGGGTGCAGGCGTGGTGAGTATTTTTTTGAAAGGAATTTTTTGTGCTGTCAATATTCTTTTTGTTTCCCGTTCTATGTACCATTTATTGCCAAATGAATACAAAAGGTAGGCAGCAGGCGCCAACAATCCCAACATAAACAACCACTTTTTTAAAAGAGGGTTTCGTTTGAACAAAACCAACATCACACTTGCCAAAGCTGGAACGATAGAGAAAAACGGATCTACTACATAAATACTGTTGAAGGAAAATCGTTTGTGGCTAAAGGGTTCCAGCCAGCCTACGCCATAGTTGTTGAAGGCATCGATGAACAGGTGAGCGCCAACTGCTAGCAGCATAAACAACCACCATTTTTTAAAAGGAATGTCATGCGTTCGATGTAACCGATAAGCGGCGTATGCCAGCAAGGGTGCGCCCAGCAACAAAAACAAAATAGAATGGGTAAAGCCGCGGTGAGCCAACAAATTTTCGGAACTATCTAACCAAAAAGCAGCTAAAAAATCAATGTCTGGTAAACCATGTGCTGCCACGCCCCATAACATGGCTTTTTTACCCACCGTTTTTCCGGCAAATGCTTCGCCCATGCAGGCGCCCAAGGCAATATGGGTAATAGAATCCAGTGCTACAATTTAGGATACTAATGTAAGGATAGTAATGCAGACAAGCCCGTTTATTTTTACAACAGCTCAATGAATATGCAGTATAGATGAATGCATAAAAAAAGGCGCCAAGATGGTTGCCCATACTAAACGCCGTACACATTTTATTTTTTTCGCTAATTTTCTTCAAGTACTTTTTAATTCCATTCCTGCATTTCCATGCGCACGTAAGGGTTGATAGACCATTCGTCGTTCATGTTTTCGTTGATCTCGCCAAAACGCAGATCCAACATTCGGGTAGTTTCAGTCACCTCCCAAAGAGTGAGTGGTTTTTCTGCATTAGTTGTTTCACAAATTTCTGGAAACACAGTAGGCAGCATCCCATTCCAACAAAGGTGAAGCAATTGTTCTTTGTACGAAAGTTGTTTGTTGGATGTTCCGTTTTCATTTTCACACCAATCTCTTTGTAGCAGGCTGGTGCCCGGAACCAATAAAATTTCCTGATTAGTTGAATACTTTTTCATAACGAAGCGGTTTAGGGGCTCATCTATGAGATGCTTTAAAACGAAAAAGATGAATCAAAAGCTGGTAAAATATTGTTAAGGATCTGATGCGCTACTGGATTTACCGACTGGCTTCTTCGGCCATTTTCACCAAGTGCCAGCAAGGTGGCCTGTATCCTTTTTCTTTTTAAAATTGCTGAGCGATTCGCAGAGGGTTACAAAGTATTTAACCACCATGCCCTAATTTATTTTGTAGCCAGCTATAACCCTTTATTATTCTGGCAATGGGCAACATCCAATGGTTGTAGCCAATTTCTTAATTGGTTGGAAGAAGTAATTTCTACTTGTTGGAAGTTTTCGGTTTTGATCATAAAACGACGTTGAAGTTTTCAATGTTAATCATGCTGCTTATTCCCACCAACTAAACAAATCAGCATTTTAAAAGTTTCCGTAACCACCTTAATTATAAAAAAGAAAGTTTCTGGGAGTTGCATAACAGCACTTTTCTTAACCTATATCCGCAACTAATGTTGTAGGGAAATAGCTTTCAGTCAAATGGACAAAGAAGAAGCTAAAAGCATTTTGTGCTAATCTCAACATTTGTTCAGAAAAAAGAATATACGTACATTTGATTTCATAACACACGTATATGACAACTAAGTTGACATTAACCATTGAACATGAAGTTATTAAAACTGCAAAGCAGTATGCACAGCATAAAGGGCGAAGCCTTTCCGACCTTGTAGAAAATTATCTTAAGACGCTTTCGGGAAAGGATAGTGGGGTAGATGAATTTTCTCCAAAGGTTAAAAGGCTGATTGGTGCTGTAAATCTTCCCAAAGACTTTGATTACAAAAAAGCTTTAAAAGAAGCAGTTGAACAAAAGCATAGTAAATGAAATATTTATTTCTCGATACCAATGTAATCATCGATGTGCTTGCTAATAGAGAGCCATATAGTAAATCTGCAGCCAAGTAATTTGATCTGGCGGAAAAAGGTAAGTTGAGTTTAATGATTTCTGCGCTTTCATATTCCAATATCTACTACATTATTAAAAAGACATGTACTCATAAAGAAATGATTTCTTTGTTGAGAGATCTTGAATCATTAACAGAAACCCTTGATGTTACCAAAGAAATAATTTCAAAATCGCTAACGAGCGACTTCAAAGATTTTGAAGATTCGATTCAGTATAATACTGCTTTGGCCCATAAAAAAGTTTCTGCAATTGTTACGAGGGATGTGAAAGATTATAAGGGAAGCAAGTTGACAATATTGACTCCTGACGAAGTTTTAAGTGCTTTTGAGAACAGTAATCGATAAGATATTTTTCTGAATAGATCATAAGTTTAAAATGCACCCAATCCCTAAAACCGATTCTTATTTCTCCCTTCTTCGTCGGGATACAATTTCCAGACGGGTTCGGTTTGCCAGCAAAGTTTGGTATCTACATCCAGTGCAGAAAGGTGACCGGTGAAAGCTGCGCCGGTATCAACATTCCATACATTGCAACCCTGCATGGGTGTAGAAACATCGTAATAAAGGGTGGGTGTATGGCCAATGTAGATTTCGTGAAACAGCAACAATCGTTTGGGGTAAAGCCGATCATCTTTTTTGATGCGCTTGTCCATCGTAATCGCCATTTCCCAAAGTGTACGGTCCCAGCTAAAATTAGACAAATGAAATTCTGCCTGCGGCCCATGCATAGAAGTAAAGCCTGCATGAATGAACAGCCGGTTTTTATCATCGATGTAATAATAGGGCATACTTTCAAAAAAGCTAAGATGCGTTTGTTTTTCTTCTGCTGAAATACCCGCATAACTATCTAGCGTTTCTTGTCCACCATGTAAAAGCCATTTGGCATCGCTCACTCCCGACCGCAGCCATTGTTCGCACCACACATCGTGGTTGCCTTTTATGAAAATACAGGGAATGGTAACTCGCAGCTCCAAAATAAACTGAACGGTCTGCGCCGATTCGCTCCAACCATCTACATAATCGCCCAGAAAAATAAGGGTATCTGTTGGGGTAGGTTTTACCAAGAACAGTAGTTCTTTCAGCGCTCTTAAACCGCCGTGTATATCGCCGATGGTGATGGTTCTGTTCATGGGAGTACAGTTATGTATTGAGAGGGTACTTATTCAGTAAGCCACACATTTTTTGGAAAGATAGGACTATGCCAACTCTGATGTATCGCCTAGATTTAAATGCTGATTGTTATAAATAATTGCAGAAATTCTGTTAACGAATGAAATTGACTTTTATCCGTCAATAAATTTTCTTTAGAGGAATTACGCCTCTTACTCCACCTCTTGGATCTTCTACATCATCCTTATATCGAGGTATTAAATGAATATGAACATGAGGAACAGTTTGGCCAGCGGATTCATTAATATTGATTCCAACATTAAAGCCATCTGGATTCAGTTTATCTTTCAATATCTCTTTAACCTTATTAAGCATAAACCAACATGCGGATTGTTCTTTGAATGAAAGTTCAAAGTAATCTGAATAATGCTTTTTAGGAATGATTAACGCATGCCCCTCACTCACTGGAAATTTATCAAATAATGCATAAGATGTGGCCGACTCCAATATTAGCTCTCTATTAGAGTTAGGTTTACAAAAAGGGCAATCTGTAATTATATTTGTTTCTATTTGATTAAGGTGTTTGTATTCGTATAGTTCACAGCTTTCATTTTTAAAGATTGATTTATAATTCAATATCACATTACATTGATAGGTGAGCTTTTGATGTAGCTTATGCATTCTAAACCCCTCGTTTTGCACATCTCTTCTTACTGCAAAATAAGCTTTGCCTGTTGGCTTTAAGAGTTGAGAAATTTGCATTAAAACATTAGATTGCTCTTCCTGCATCAAAACATTCAAAACATAAAAGCAAATAATTGTATCAAATTTTTTGGTAGGAAAATTTGGAAAATAATGTTTGTCATAGCCAAGAACATTCAATCCTTTTTCATTTAGCAACTCTACATCTTTTCCAAAACCACAACCGAAATCAAGAATATCACCAACTATTAAATTTTTGTTTAATAAAAATTTTGCAGGAAAGGAAAGCGATTCTCTTTCTTTTGCAGTCAAATGGTTGTATTGATTTAAATGTCCCATTCCTGATATCCTCTTTTAGAGATTAAATAATTACAAGTACTTTTTAGTTGATTCATTGCTATTTTTTGCCAGCAGTCAGTAGAATAATTTCCTAAGAGTGCAATTTTAATTTCTTTTTGGAATCTCTGTGTTTGTTTCATGTCGATTAATTCCCAGTAGTGAAGAATTAAATCTTTTCTTTTTTCAATCAATTCAATTGATGGAATTTTATCTCTTTTCTGATTATTAGTTTGAGATTGGGATGGCAGCAAATTCCATAAATCATTGTTTTTCCAAACTGAAAAAGGTATCATATGGTCAATGTCATATTTGGAAATTTTTTTCCCAGTCCATACACAAAATACTTTTCCTTCTTTTTCTAGAATATTCTTGTAAAGTAATTTTGATTCAGCAATATTCCTTTTTGTAATTGGATTTCTTAATATTTCACTTATCACTTTTTCCATTGATAAATTTTGCCTTGATGCATTTACCGAAAATTCAGCCCACTTAAAAAGAATAGATTCTTGTCCGCTAACAAAACTTCCTAAAATTTTAAATGCGTCATAGTATTCAATGGGTATTGAAAATGTACCCGAAGTTTCAATAAGAAATTCTAAATCTATTTCCCTAATATTTTTCTTTACCCTAGCTGAATTATATTGAAAGATTGAATAATAATTATTACTTATTGATCGTCCAATAAATTTCATTGGCATTAGGGTAATAGTAGCTTTTATTTTCTTTGCTAAAGCATGAAAATCAGCTTGAAGATGTATTGGAATTCCTTTCTTTTTTAAATCATTATTGAAAGCAGAAAACCCTCCCAATTCTTTGTATTTGTTTATTAGAGTTTCAAACTGAGATCTGAAAGCAAGATTCACATTGCCATTTATTTGAGGAATATTGGTTGAACATTCCAAAATGGGGTAATAATACATCATCCATTTATCAATTAACAAACCTGTAGGAAAATATGCTCTACCTTCTGAAATCGTTACGAATGGAGAATTGTCTTGAATTATATCAATTACTCCTCTAAGGAGTGCAAACTTGTAAGACGATGTTTTACTATCTCTTTCAATGATCTTACTAATATTATAAAATACTTCGTTATTCATAGATTACATCTATTTACATTTTATAAAATTATCCTCATTGATTAAAATTATAAGCATCTTTCAAAAAAGCTAAACTTTTCTAAATTATAATATGGGTTACCCGTTTGCAGTGTCAATCAAAAATAAATAACTCAATTCATAACTTTAAAAGAGAATTCACACTACTTAGTGTGAATTCTCCCCAAACAAAAAAGTCCCAACATCGCTGTTGAGACTTTTTAAAGCTTGTGGTGTGGGCCGGGATTGAACCGGCGACACATGGATTTTCAGTCCATTGCTCTACCAACTGAGCTACCGCACCATTATGATGTATTCATCATAATACCCTTTAGGGGTTGCAAAAATAAGGGGAAAATGTTTAATTAAGCAAGTTTTTTACAGAGAAATGGGGCAGCTCTCAAAAGATTTTACCGCCCCATTCCTAATTTCTTTTACCGGTTAAGGTAATCTAGCTTTTTAAACTGGCTAGGTCTATCACAAAACGATATTTGACGTCATTCTTCAGCATGCGCTCATAAGCTTCGTTGATGTCTTTCATATCAATCATCTCCACATCGCTGGTGATGTTGTGCTCGGCACAATAGTCTAACATTTCCTGTGTTTCGCGGATACCGCCAATGAGCGATCCGGCCAAACTTTTTCTGCCAAATATCAAACTAAAAGCTGCAACCACACTTGGCTGCGGCGGTACACCTACCACTACCATGGTGCCATTTAACGTAAGCAAATTGAGGTACTCATTGTAGTCGTGCTGTGCAGAAACAGTGTTCAATATAAAATCGAATTGACCTTGTAATGCCTTCATTTGTGCCGCATCTTTGGTGATGGCAAAATGATGTGCACCCAATTTGAGGGCATCGGCTTCCTTGCTGGCTGATGTGCTCAACACCGTTACCTCGGCACCAAAAGATACCGCAAACTTCACGGCCATATGACCCAAGCCGCCCAAACCTACTACAGCTACCTTCTGCCCCTTGCCCACTTTCCAGTGACGCAACGGCGAATAAGTAGTGATACCTGCACACAACAACGGAGCAACACCTTTGATGTCTAATTTCTCGGAAACCCGCAGGGTATATTGCTGGTCAACCACGATCTGCGTGCTGTAACCACCATAGGTTGGATTGCCTTCTTTGTCCATCCCATTGTACGTTCCCACCATGCCTGTACTGCAAAACTGCTCCTCACCTGCTGCACAGGCGGGGCAGGTTCTGCAACTGTCTACAAGACAACCTACACCTGCTAAATCGCCCACTTTAAAACCGGTTACATTGGCGCCCACTGAAGTAACGCTTCCTACAATTTCATGGCCTGGCACCATCGGGAAAATAGAATTGCCCCACTCGTTGCGGGCCTGGTGAATATCGGAGTGACAAACCCCGCAATACAAAATATCGATTGCTACATCGTCTGCACCTACTGTTCTTCTTTCAATAGAAAAGGGGCCCAGCTTGGCATCCGCCGCTGGCGTTGCATAAGCATTTACTGTTGACATATGATTGTTGTTTATAAGTAAAAAATAAAATTAAATTTACTCATTTAACTGCGGTTGCAAGATCGAAATGAGATAATTGTTTCAAATTTCATACCCCGCACCGGAGTGGATGTTGTCGCTTATAACAATGAATTTAAAAATACTGTGATGCCAAGGTCTCTGTCCCCGCTGAATTTTTAGAACAATATCATTCTGAACCAAGCGTTACCTGATGATAAGATTGCCTTGATTTTCATTACGTAATTTTCTCGTAGGCCGTGATAGCCCTTCGTAGGGAAGGCGAAACATTACATTTTCTCATTTTCGCCTTTTACAGGCTTACCATTTATAGAAAAGTTAACAAGTCTATTTTTATTCCGCAGGAATAAAACCTTCGTGTCTTTGTGACTTCGTGGCTCAACTTATTCAAGCCGAAGGCGTGAAAGGTTGCTTCGCAAAACATATTAGGCCACTAAGACACTAAGGCACCAAGTGATTTGCTTCGCAAATATCAAATTCATAATAGCCGAACTATCTAACAAGTTACTGCCGCAGTGGTTTCACTCACGATATACAGTGGTCTACTACAGTGAAAGAAATTATTTTAAGGAAGGAATTTTAAACTTACTTCATTCTATCGCCTGCCGCGGGCTTTGTCACTTTTTCTTGATAAAAAGTAACCAAAAATCAAGGGCTGCAGAAAAAATTTGCTCATAAATGTCTCGTCGGGAGTAAAATGAAAAAGTCACAACCGTTGTGCAACGCCGAGCTATGTGCGACTTACCAACTAAGTACTTATCCAAACAGGAGTAACATTGTTTTCATTTTTACTACCCTCCTCAACATTTATTTTTTCGCAATTTTTTTCTGAGGCCCGGATTTAGCTCCGTAGTGGGCTGTTGACGAAACAGTTTTATTTATTCAGCACTGTATACGAATTTGATACGTGCATCTACGACCCCATCGGGGTCAAATATTTATAGCAATAATGCCCAATGTAACACCCGACCCTGAAGGGGTCGTACAATGCTATTGCTAAATGATTTTCAAATTACGGTTAAAACATGCAGGTTTAATATTTTTGATGCGACCATTTCCCGGTGGTGCCACCAACTCGCAACATCTTCTATAAATATTTGACCCCGATGGGGTACGGCACGCCTCGATATTTTTAGTCGCTTTTGAAACGCTGGCATCATCTAACGAAAAAATATATTAAACCAACGAGATTTTCTACAATAAATGCATCGCCGCTCGTTGAAACCGAGGCGGCGGCGTGCTAATGGCCTTCATTATTCATTATTTAACATTCATCACTCATTCCTCATCATTCAACATTCATCCGCCCCACTAAAAAAGCCAAATCAAATTTGATATGGCTTTTTTAAAATTTAGTTTCCGTATTCACACAAAAATTTGATCCGCATGAGTTTTAATTGCTCCCAATTAAAATTGCTGTCGGCCAGCTCTTCCTCTGCTATTTGTAGGGATGAAGTTTCGCAACTCTTAAAATAATCCATGATCTCTTCTTGTTCATACTCATCTACCATTTCATCTATCGCATAATTAAGGTTGAGCTTGGTGCCACTGGCTACAATCGTTTCCATCTCCTCCAACAATTCATCGATGCGCAAATCTTTGGTTTTGGCAATGGTTTCGAGCGGTATCTTTTTATCTACATTCTGAATGATAAAAATTTTGTTGTTGTTGCGGTTGGCCACACTCTTCATCACAAAGTCATCGGGTTTGATGATGTCGTTTTCTTCTACATACCCAATAATAACATCTAAAAATGGTTTGCCATACCGCATCGATTTGCCCTTGCTCACCCCACTTATTTTTTCCAGCTCCTCCATCGTGGTAGGATACATGGTGGCCATGTCTTCTAAAGAACTTTCTAGGAAGATGACAAAAGGCGGTAGGTTTTTTTCTTTCGCTACTTTTTTGCGCAACTCTTTCAACAACTCCAGTAACTTCTCATCGGCAGCACCACTGGCTTCTCCTATTGGTTCTCCAGCCTCATCATCAGCATTGGCGTCTTCAAACAAATTGTTCAACACAATTTTAAAGCTAGTAGGTTTTTTTAGGAAGGCGGCTCCTTTTTTAGTGATCTTCAACACGCCATATTCTACGATGTCTTTTTCTAACACGCCTTCCAGCAACATCTGACGAATCAAACTGCTCCAGAAATGGGGCTCCTTGTTGTTGCCAGCTGCAAATACATCCAATGCCTCATGTCTAAACATTTGCACCTGAGGTGTGGCCCTTCCAGTGAGGATGAGCATCACGTACTCGATCGCAAACTGCTCGCCGAGGGCGTTTACTGTTTTAAGTACCGTAACCGCTTCGGCCTTTGTTTCTATTTTTTCTTTTGGATGCAGGCAATTGTCGCACTGTCCGCAACTGTTGGTATCGTTGTATTCTTCTCCAAAATAATACAGCAGGGTTTTGCGGCGGCACACACTGCTCTCTGCATAAGATACCGTTTCATTGATAAGCTGTGCGCCCACTTCTCTTTCGCTCAATGGCTTATCTCGCATCAAATGTTCGAGCTTGCTCACATCTTTGTGCGAGTAATACAAAATACACTTGCCTTCCATACCATCTCTGCCGGCACGACCGGTTTCTTGGTAATAATTTTCTATGGACTTTGGAATATTGTAATGTATCACAAAACGCACATCGGGTTTATCAATGCCCATTCCAAATGCAATGGTGGCCACAATAACGTGCACGTCTTCATTTAAAAACTGGTCTTGCCGGTGCGCCCGTAATTTGGCTTCCAACCCTGCATGGTAGGCCACAGCGCTGATGCCATTGGCATTGAGCATGGCGGCCAGCTCTTCGGTGGTTTTGCGATTGAGGGTATAAATAATACCACTCTTGTTTTTATGTTGTTGTATAAAACGAACAATGCTTTTGTTGGTTTGCTCCAGGTTTACCTTGGGCAATACCTCATAATACAGGTTGGCTCTGTTAAAGGAGGAGATGAATATTTCGGGTTCTTTTAAGCCCAGGTTCTTTACGATATCGCTCTGCACTTTTGGGGTAGCCGTAGCCGTTAGTGCGATGATGGGAATGTTGGGATCAATCATATCCATCATCTCCTTGAGCCTGCGGTATTCTGGCCTAAAATCGTGGCCCCATTCCGAGATACAATGCGCTTCATCCACCGCAAAAAAGGAGATATTCAGGCCTTTAAAAAACGCAATATTGTCTTCTTTGGTGAGGGTTTCTGGCGCCACATACAACAATTTGGTGCGGCCGGATGTAAGATCGTCTTTCACCACTTTCTGCTGCCCTTTGTTAAGCGTGCTGTTTAAAAAATGCGCCACATCATCTTTGCTGCTGTAACTTCTTACCAGGTCTACCTGGTTTTTCATGAGGGCAATTAAGGGAGAAACTACAATGGCCACCCCATTGCAAATAACCGCCGGTAATTGGTAACAAAGGCTTTTTCCACCACCGGTGGGCATGATCACAAATGTGTCTTTACCAGCCAGAAGCGATTGAATGATAGCTTCTTGTGGATCTTTAAATCCATTGAAACCAAAATGATTTTGTAATTCCTGTGCCAGGTTTACGTTGGCAGCAGGCGATAGTCGTTTATTAACGGTTTGCTCTGTGGAAGCTTTTTTGGTTGCTGCTTTTTTGGTTGCAGGCTTAGCCGATTTTGTAGTAGCCATAATAATTGGTCGCTCTGTAATTTTATTTCATAATGTGTGGCCATAAACATGGCCTTTTTCATGAGGGTAGCGAAGTTACTTTAATATGTCTGCATTGTCAAACGCAAACAAAGGCTTCCACTTTCTTAAAACACGTGTTTTGTAGCCCCATTTCGCCATTTAAGATAACCAAAATAAATGGCTAGCCGGAATTATTTTTTGGAAAGGGAGGGGTTTTCTTTTCACCAATGCTTTCTTTGCATTGTGGTTGAATTAAAGTAGGTTTGCTCCGAATAAAATGGATCAAATCAGCATCATACAAAGCGCACAACGAAGCATAGAACTGCAGGCCGCATCTATTGCTGGATTGCTGCCTTCTATAAACGATCAGTTTGAAAAAGCGGTGCACTTGTTGGTTAACAGCAAGGGCCGCCTGGTGATTTCTGGAATTGGCAAAAGCGCCATCGTAGCACAAAAAATTGTGGCCACCATGAATAGTACAGGCACGCCTGCTGTATTTATGCACGCGGCCGATGCCATTCACGGCGACTTGGGCATGGTGTTGCCAGATGATGTGGTGATGGTGATCAGCAAAAGCGGCGATAGTCCTGAAATAAAAGTATTGGGACCACTCCTCAAAGGTTTCGGCAACACGCTCATTGGTATGGTGGGCAATATGAATTCTTACCTGGCCAAACAAGCCAACATCATTTTAAACACCACCGTTACAAAAGAGGCTTGCCCCAACAACTTGGCACCTACCACCAGCACCACCGCACAAATGGTAATGGGCGATGCATTGGCGGTGGCACTGATGGAAACCCGTGGCTTTAAACCTGCAGACTTTGCCCGATACCACCCCGGTGGAACATTGGGTAAAAAATTATACCTCCGCGTGGCCGATTTGATAGCGCCTACCGATAAACCTTCGGTGTTGAGCGGAGCTTCGGTGAAGGAAGCTATTGTGGAGATCACCAAAAAAAGACTGGGTGCAGTAGTGGTGATCAACGAAGCCCATGAGGTGCTGGGCATTATTACAGATGGAGACGTGAGAAGGATGTTGGAAAAACACGATTCTTTTGCCAATTTAACCGCCAACAACATCATGGGCAACGCACCCAAAACCATTGCACATGAAGCACTGGCTGTAGATGCGTTTGAAATGATGCGGCAGTATAACATTAATCAACTGATTTCTATTGAACACGGAAAATATGCAGGCATTGTGCATCTGCAGGATCTGGTAAGAGAGGGCATCATCTAAAGCAACCGATGTCGTAAAAAATTTGCATCATGAACAAGAACCATTATGTAGCCATCATGGCTGGGGGTATCGGAAGTCGTTTCTGGCCCATGAGCCGCACCGATTATCCGAAACAGTTTTTAGATATCCTACACATTGGGCGTACCTTGATACAATCTACCTACGATCGTTTTGCTGCTTTTATTCCAGCAGAAAATATTTATGTGGTAACGTCTGCTCAGTACAAAGACATTGTAGCGCAACAGCTTCCCGACCTTCACTCCGGTAATATATTGTGCGAACCATCCCGCAAAAATACCGCGGCATGTATTGCTTATATCTCTTACAAATTGTTGAAACTGAACCCCAGTGCCAACCTCATTTGTGCTCCTTCCGATCACCTGATTACAGAGTCGGCCAATTTTCAAAAAATTTGTTTGGAAGCCCTGCACTTTACCTCACACATTAAAGCATTGGTTACCCTGGGCATCAAACCCAACCATCCCAATATCGGTTATGGATATATTCAATTTGAATCTTTTGCGGTGGGCGAAAACGTGTACAAAGTGAAAACCTTCACCGAAAAACCCGACCTGGAACTGGCTAAAACTTTTATTGCTAGCGGCGACTTTTTATGGAACGCCGGCATTTTTGTTTGGGAAGTGAAGAACATCGTGAAAGCTTTCGAAAACTTGTTGCCAGAAATGCACGAAGTATTTGATGCAGAAACAGCATCGTTTAATACGCCGGCAGAATCGAGCGCCATCGATAAAATTTATCCGCAGTGTGTTAATATTTCTATCGATTATGGTATCATGGAAAAGGCAGACAATGTGTATGTGATGCCTGCTGAATTTGGATGGAGCGATCTCGGCACTTGGAAAAGCACCTACGACATCATTGAAAAAGATTACCTGGGCAATGCGGTGGCAGGCGATAATGTAGTGGTGATTGATGCTACCAAAAATATGGTACATTCCAGCAACAACAAACTTATTTTGTTGCAGGGGCTCGACGATTTTATTGTGGTAGATACAGATGATGTTCTCATGATTTGCAAAAAAGAAAATGAACAACAAATCAAAGAATACGTAGCAGAAATCAAACGTAGTAAGGGCGATAAATATTTGTAACAAACGCTCGTAAACATAAAATTTAAAAACAGTTGACTTCCCTCAACTGTTTTTTTATGTGGAATCCTTACACAGTCATGCGAAATCTGTAACAGGTTCCGTAATTTTAAAGCCATCTAAATAAATCTACTTTGACAGCAACCATACACAGTAAACTGCCCAACGTTGGCACCACCATTTTTACAGAAATGAGTATGCTGGCACAACAACACAATGCCATCAACCTTGGTCAGGGTTTTCCCGATTTCCCAATGGATGCAACCATCACGGCATTGGTGAATGAAGCCATGCAACAAGGCCACAACCAATATGTGCACATGAACGGCTTGCCGGCGTTGCGACAAACATTGGCAGCCAAAGCGCAGCAACTGTATGGCAATAGCATTGATGCTGATCAGGAAATTACCGTAACACCCGGCGGCACTTATGCCATTTACACTGCTTTTACAGCCATGCTGCAAAAAGGTGATGAGGTAATTGTGTTTGAACCTGCCTACGACAGTTATATTCCCAACATCGAAATCAACGGTGGTGTAGTGGTTCCCATTGCACTCAGTTTTCCAACCTACAGCATCAACTGGGAATTGGTGAGAGAAAAAATCAACCCAAGTACCAGGGCCATCATCATCAACTCTCCACACAATCCATCCGGCGCATTGCTTACGGATGAAGATATGCAGCAGTTGGCAGCAGTGGTGCGAGATACCAACATCATCATCGTGAGCGATGAAGTGTACGAACACCTGGTATTTGATGATTTACCACATCATTCGGTTTTAAAATATCCAGAATTGTATGAACGAAGTTTTGTGTGTTTTTCATTCGGCAAAACTTACCATTGCACCGGCTGGAAGATGGGTTGTTGCATAGCGCCACCTGCACTGATGAAAGAGTTTAGAAAAGTGCACCAGTTTAATTGTTTTACCTGCAACAGTCCTGTGCAGCATGCATTGGCCACTTATATGCAGCAGGAAGATGCTTACCTAAGCCTTGGCAAATTTCTGCAAGCCAAAAGAGATTTTTTTATGGAGGCTATGAAGGCCACTCGTTTTGTACCCTTGACAAGCCATGGAAGTTATTTTCAATTGTACAGCTACGAAGGCATCAGTGATGAAAAAGAAAAAGACCTCGCCATCAGGCTCATCAAAGAATATGGCGTGGCTACTATTCCGGTGTCGGCATTTTACAAAACGCCTGTAGAGAACAAAGTGCTGCGTTTTTGTTTCGCAAAAAAAGAAGAAACACTGGCAGCTGCCGCGCAAAAATTAGTACATGTTTAGGTCCCAAATTTCAAGATCAGTGGGGACGGGGGCATCCTAGAACAAAACCCCTCGAACCTGGTTGCAAAATGAACTAATCTGCCAACTCAAAAGAATTGTTGCAATACATCATTGGGCTAAAGCCATCAGTAACTAAGCATTTAATAACCTCCAGATAAATCTGGAGGCAATTGATTGGAGCATTTTTTGCTGTATGATTTTGAACAATTTTAGAATAATATTTTGTGGGACTGTTTTGCAAAGAGAATCAAGGATTCAATTCAATAGGAATGGGTTTAGCAAATTATGTATGGGTATTGAAAGGGAAATGTTTTATCTAAAAATGAGAGTGATGCTGGAGACAACTCCCGCATCGGGGAAACAAAATAAATGATGCTGGAGATAACTCCAGCATCGGCGAAATTCAATAGGAATGGGTTTTAACCCATTCATTAAAATGTGTTACGGGAATGGCTTTAGCCAAATTATGTATGGGTATTGAAAGGGAAATGTTTTATCTAAAAATGAGAGTGATGCTGGAGACAACTCCCGCATCGGCGAAACAAAATAAATGATGCTGGAGATAACTACAGCATCGGCGAAAATGAGAATGAAAAATTAGTACATGTTTAGTAAAATTGTGTTTGCATTTTTGTTGGCTGTGGCATTGCTTCAATGCCGACCTGCACCAAAAAAAGAAAAAGAAAAATTTCCTACTGCAGACAGTATCAAAGAGTTGATGCCAAATACGAGTCAAAAACGAAACAACAGTATCGCCGCTGTAGCAGATAGTTTTGAATTAAACTTTGCCCCAGAAAAGCTGTATCCTCAAAAAGTAACCCTACCTGTTTCGGGCGAAACCTTTAACCTGCAGTTGCCCAAAGGTTTTCGCATAACTGCTGCAGCACAGGTTCAGCACCGGTTGCGCTTCATGGCCAAAAGTACGGATGGCCGTTTGTTTGCTACAGACATGTATGATTTAACCGATAACAAAAAAGGTCGGGTACTTATTTTCGACCAATGGAATGCAGATCGCAAACAGTTTGATACCGTGTACACTTACCTCAACAACCTGCACAATCCCAATCAAATTGCTTTTTACAACGGATACCTGTATGTAGCAGAAACGGGTAGGCTTGCCCGTTATGCTTATGAAGCAGGCAGTAACATTGCTATGGATACAGGGCAAACCATTGCTCGTTTTCCCGATTATGGCCTCGGTTATAAATACGGCGGCTGGCACCTTACCCGAAGTTTGGCTTTTTACAACGATAAACTGTACGTGAGTATTGGCAGCAGCTGCAATGCCTGCGTTGAAACAGAAACGAACCGCGCAGTGATCTTGGAAATGAATCCGGATGGGAGCAATAGCCAAATATATGCCCGTGGATTGCGCAATGCAGTGGGTTTGCGATTTATCAATGGCAGGTTGTGGGTTACAGGTATGGGCAGAGATTTGTTGGGTCCCGATAAGCCGGAAGACCTGTTTCAGGAAGTTACCGAAAATGGTTACTTCGGATGGCCTTATTATTACCAATACCGGCAACGCATATACGAAGATGAAAATTTTAAAGACAGCAGTCGCGCGGCTTATGTACAAGCACCACCCAAGGCTGTGGTAGGATTCAAAGCACACAGTGCGCCATTGGGCTTCGATTTTTTTAAAGCCTTTGATCATGCAGCGCTTAACAATGCGGTGTTGGTTTGTTTGCACGGCAGCACCAGTGTGTGGCGGCAAAGGGGTTATGAAGTAGTGCGATTAGAAATGGGCGATACTTACACGCCCTTCATCACCGGATTTTTGACAGGTAAAAATACCACTGACAGAAATGGTAGACCCTGCGATGTTTTGCAAAATGATGGTCAATCATTTTTTGTTACAGACGATTTAAAGGGGGTGTTGTATTATGTGTGGAGAGAATGAGCGCAAATACTACGAGCAGTGGCACCAGCATGCGCATCATACAATATAGAAACCGCTTCACCTGTTTGTTCATAGAGACTATTTTTCGAAAAAATAATACCAACAGTCCATTCACCAAAAAGCAATCCTGTTCCTCCGATTGCTTCAATTTGTGTATTTAGGGCTTGCTCAACAATTGTAAAGTCTCATTATATTTGGGTTACAGCGAATAAAATGAGAATAACATGCAAACAAAAACATCTAAAGTCTCCAAAAAGCGTGCATCTACTCCAAAATATATAAGTCCGAATCAATTAACCCTAGGTGGTTTTGAAACACCATTTGAACAAAAATTAACTTCTGAAAACAGGTGGATAAAAATGGCGCATGCAATTCCATGGGATAAAATTGTTGGGCACTATGATAATTTATTTAAGTCAGCTGAAGGACGCCCACCAATAAGTGGAAGAGTGATCCTTGGAGCGATGATGATTAAACATATTGAATCGCTAACGGATAGAGGTACCATACAGCATATTCAGGAAAATATGTTTATGCAGTATTTTTTAGGTTACAGCAGCTTTACCAATGAAGCACCTTTCAGCGACACTTTATTTGTAGAAATAAGAAAAAGATTAAGCCTGGAATTACTTTCAAAAATCAATGACATCATAGCCATTCACTGCATAAAAGAAGGAGATCAAACAGATCCTAAGCCACCAGATCCACCGGAGCATAGCAATACAAATAATTCAGCACAAGCCGATGTAATGGTAGTTACAGTTGAAGTAACGGGTAAAAGTATTGAGCAAAATGCTGTTATTGAAGCTGCTTCTACATCTCACGTACAAGTAAAGAGTAACAGAGGAAAACTAATAACCGATGCCACGGTAGCACCTCAAAACATCACTTATCCTACCGATTTAAAGTTACTGAATGCAGCAAGAGAAAAAAGTGAAGAACTGATTGACAAGCTTTACAACCCGCAATTACATGGTGAAACCAAGGTGAGAACATACCGGCAAATTGCAAGAAAAGATTTTTTGAACACCGCAAAAAAGAAAGCCAAATCACTTAAAGTAATATACAAAGCCAATGGCAGCCAATTAAGATATTTAAAGAGAAACCTGGGTCATATTGAATTTCTTTTAAAAGCTTACCCATCGTTCCCATTAAGTGCAAAAGAGCAGAAATATTTGATGGTATTGCATGCTGTTTACCAACAGCAGGAGCAAATGTATCGTAGCCGAAGTAAAAGCATAGAAGACAGAATTGTGAATATACATCAACCTCATGTACGGCCCATAGTAAGAGGTAAAGAAGGCGCTAAGGTTGAGTTTGGCAGCAAGCTGCAAGTGGCTATGGTATTGGGTTTTACCTTTATAGATCACCTATCGTGGGATGCCTTTAATGAAAGTAAGTACCTGACCCACACCGTAGAAAACTACAAACACCGTTTTGGTTTTTATCCAGCAGAGGTACTGGCAGATCAGATATATTGCACCCGGGACAACAGAAAACAACTGAAAGAAAAAGGAATAAAGCTAATTGCTAAACCCTTAGGACGGCCGTCTTCAAAGGCAGTGGCAGTCCACCTAAGTCCTGGCGAGCGCAACCCGATAGAAGGTAAGTTTGGACAAGCAAAAATTGCTTATGGATTGGACAACATCAAAGCCAAACTTAAACAAACCAGCGAATCGTGGATTGCCTCAATAGCTTTAGTGCTAAACCTCGTCGCAATGACGAGGCAGGCACTTGTGTCCCTAATAAAATACAATTACTATATGCTCAAAACAGTCGGAGTGAAATTTATAGGTAACTGCAATTGGGTAACCTTTTTTAAAATAGTGCCTAGGCTGAGTTATTGAGCAAGCCCTA
>JBIIPY010000025.1:0-32662 GCA_044342365.1 Ferruginibacter sp.
ACAATATAGTCCAATATCGGCTATCGCCTCATTGTACTATTTGTTTGATACCATCGGCATTTACTCCCGAAAGCATTCGGGATAAGATTTATAAAATATTGGCATATTCTATAAATCACATTGGTATAACCCCAACAAACCCAAAAATTCTTTTCCCAAAAACAAGAACAAAATCATGAGCGCGCCAGAAGCCACCGTAGCTTGTAGGGAACGAATTTGCCCGTCCATCTTCGCTTTCAGGGAAATCAATACGGGTGTAGAGCCCAACATATCTATCACGGCAAACAGGGTGAAAGTAACGGTGATGATCTGCTGAAGGGATAATTCACTAAAGTTGATCATGTTACAATTTTTGCAAAGATAATGAGGAAAGGGGTTTGTATATCCTACACTACTTCACGCTAAACTTACACTGGAAACCTACCGTAAATTGCTCTGGCGCCGAAGGATTGAAAAAACGATTACCAGCCGCATTGAGGTCATTGCCCAAACTGTAAGGATTGTTCAATGATTTTTCTGCTGTGGCAAATAGATGGTATTGATTGCCTTTTAGAGTAGCTATTTTATATCCAAGTTTCGCAAACAACAACTGGTACGATGGAGCATAAAAAGTGTTGGCATCGTTTAAGGGAATATGGTCTGTGTAACTGTATGTGAAGTTGCCGTATAACTTTGATTTGGTTTGCACATCTGCAGTGAAAACAAACACATTGGGTGGTGTTCCGGTGAGATTGTTGCCATCAAATTTTACTGCACCCTGTTGGTAATCGCTGAATGTAGCCCTGATGTTGGTAAAACTACTGCTCAATTTTAATTGCTGTATAAACCTCTTATTATGATCGATTGGTACATAATGTACCGTTAACTCTGCGCCCTGCTGGCGGGTTTTACCGGCATTGGTATAAAAGTCGCCCCCTGCCAAATCTCGTCTGCTTACAATGGTGTTTTGAAGGCTTAAGAAATAATAAGCAGCGTCTATCCACAATTTGTTTTTAAGAAAATTTCCTTTGAAGCCAATTTCATAATTCACCGCAGTTTCTGCATCTAAACTGGTGTTAAAAGAATCGTTGCCTGCAAATACTTCGTCGATAGTAGGAACAGAATAACCCTTACTAACGGCAGCGTACAACGAAATTTGATCGACGGCTTTTGTCAAGGCAACCCTGGGCACCAACTGTGCATCAAACCGATTGCTGAATGCTTCTGCATTTAATTCACTTGTTTTTTCATACCCATAATAAAATTGGTTTACACTCAATCCTGCGTTCAGTGTAAAATTGGATGGCAGTTGTACTACTGTTTGTGCAAAAGCATTCATCTGCCTCGATTGTATGGCCGCCCTAAACTGCAACGTATCTTTCACACCTGCCCTGTTGCCATATACAGCTGTATTAAAATAACCTTGTTGTATTTCTGCTCCCATGGTATGCGTGAAAATGGCAGACAGGTACTGAAAAACCGTTCGTCCGCCAAAACCTTTTTCATATTTTTTTTCAAAATTGCGAATGGTAGGATTCACAAAATCGGTATAAGATCCGTACAGTCCGGTAGTGTTGCTCCAACGGCTGTTGAAACGGTATTCTTGACTAACTCCTCCATACAATGTTTTTAAATAAATAGCCGCTTGCTGTGTAGCGGCGCTTTGAAAGATTCCCGCTGCGGGCCTTGCCTGACGGGGGTTGGCATTGAGCTCTGTGCGTGTAAGTCCGCCGGGTGTTTGATAAAACAAATCACTTGCAAACACATTGGCGTTGATCCTTCGTTTGCTGCTTATCAAATAACTGCCTGTGTACTGTGCCACATCTCTGCGCATGTTGGTATGATCCCTATATCCGTCAGACTCTTGGTGCGAAAAAGAGAAATTGGTTTGTTGTGTTCCTGTTTGTTGAAAGGAGGCATACGCGCTCCACAAACCATAACTGCCTGCTGTAGTGCCAGCCTGTATAAATTGTTGTTGCTCTGCATTGCTCACACCCGATTGTAACAATACCACTCCACCTGTGCCGCTACCATACATACTGCCTGCAGGACCTTTAATGATCTCCATCCTGTCTACATTTTGCATGCTAAGCTGGTTGATATAAGTATTGCCATTGGCATCTGTAAAGGGAATACCATTCCAATATACTTTTACGTTTCTCACACCAAAAGTAGATCGCAATAAATTACCTCGAATGCTTAAGCGGTAACTTCCTGGGCTACGCTCATCCATCTTCACACCCGCTACTGTATTAACCGCTGCTACCAAAGATTGCGTGCCGAATTTTTCGAGCGAATTTTTATTGAGAACCGTCACTGCTGCCGGTATGTTTTTGCGAGTAGCATTGCCTTCATACGCTTTTAGAATGGTTTCATCTAAGAGTTCATTGTTTCGGAACAAAACGATTGAAGCCGGTAAACTAGTAGAAAATTGTACCGTTTGAGTTAAAAAACCCACGTGGGTAAAACGCAATGCAAAAGGAAGCGAATTGGCTTTTACCACAAATGCTCCGGCACTGTCTGTAGTAACCCGCACCCTACTATTCACCTGTTCAGCTGTAACTCCAACAATTGGATTGCCTTTATCATCCACTACTTTGCTGCTGTACAGCTCTTGTGCATATAAAAAAGGACTGATAAAACAGCCTACTATTATAAGGAACCCTGTTTTCATAAAAAGCTTTGGATTAAAGGTCATTCAAACAAACGATTTTCAGCAAACAATTTATACTCGCGGCTGATTAATATAGTCTAATACCTATTTTTTTACGAAAAATCGGCGGGTATGTGAATCTATACATTTATCACAGCCTTTTCTTTTTTGCCTACAATTGTGCGCTGATCCCCACCGTAACATTAGCACCCCTACTGTTGTAGCCAGGAATATCTTCATATTGCTGATCGGTGATGTTTCTACAATCTAGAAACAATCGGTATTTGGAAGCAATCAGATAACCAACAGAAAAATCAATGGTATAATAAGCTGGCATCACTTGTGACCCAGGATCAAAATCGCCCCTCAATCGGTTACCCACAAAACGAACGTTGGGCATAACCGTTAGTCCTTTTACAGGTTCTAGCGTAAGCGTACTGTTGAAGGTGAAATTAGGCCTGCGAAACAAATTATTGGTTTTCGCATTGTTGGTTTTTCCTTCGCCTTCTACATAAGTGAAATTAGATACCAACGTACCCATTTTACCAATGGCGATGCTGTTCTCTACTTCAAAACCGTAATCGTGTTGCTCATCTCTGTTGATGTACTGGCTGTTGTAATTAGCATCTGTAAAAAATACAATCAAATTTTTGATATCTCTTTTAAACGCCACCAAACGAATAGAATTTTTGTTGTTGTTGCTTAGCGATTGTACGCCTATTTCATAATTGGTACTGGTTTCCGGTTTTAATAAGTCGTTGCCATACTCACTGTACAATTGGTACAAGGAAGGTACTTTGTAAGCAGATGATAAATTGATAAAAACCCTGGTGAGATCATCAATATTGTAAGATGGATTAAACGACCAAGTAACATTGTTGCCGTAAATGCTGTGGTTGTTGAAACGCAAGCCAGCTTCTACATTAAAGTTTTTATACCCTACTACATTCAAAGATGCATAAGCTGCATAGTTGGTCGTTTTAGCAGAATCGCTGCTGATGGGTATTGCCGTAAACGGGCCAAAAGAAGATATGCTGAAATAGTTTTGTGAAGTGTTGTGTGCAACACGTTGTACACCTGCTACCAAATTTAAAAAGCTATTTAGTTTGGTGTTGCCATATATTTCTGAAACAAAGGATCCTCCATGGTATCGGGCGCTGGCAAATTTGTTAAAACCGCCCACGCTGGCACTGTCATCTTCCAACAATCTTTTGGTATCAATAAGGGTATTTACAAATTGAATGGCTGTTTTGGGTGTTGAATAGGCCAGTACAACACTGTTAAAGAAACTACTGTTTTTATTGGTGTAATCCGCATCGTCAATATAAGCACCGGCATCCAATCCAGCTTTATAAATGCCATAGTTGGCAGTATACCTTGCCGACCATTTGTTGCTGAAACGATAGCCCAAGTTGGCTTGAACATTGTGTTGAGTGAATGGGTCTTTTTCAAAATTTTTGTTACCTGCTGTGTCTTTTGCGCTAGAAAAACCAATGCTGTTGGTGTAACCATACTGAAGATTGTAGGTGAAGTTTTTCAACGATCCATTTAATCCGGCATTGGCCCGAAACGTTTCATAACTACCATAGCTTACATTCAGGTTGGGAGCAACAGAAGACTTGGCGCCTTTTTTAGTGATGATGTTGATGACGCCTGCTACTGCATCACTACCCCATAAAGTGCTTTGTGCACCTTTCAAAATTTCAATGCGTTCTACTTGAGCGGGGTTGATGTTATTGAGATCAAAATAAGCATTGATGTACGATGGATCAGCAACAGGTACGCCATCTAACAGTATGAGGGTATTACTAGTGGCTGCCCCGCGGATATAATAATCCTGGTTGCTGCCCAATGTATTGTTGGCTCCGTTTACAAAAACGCCTGCCTGATAATTAAAAATTTCTGTGAGTGATTTACCGGCATTTCGCTGCAGCGTTTCCTGATTAATAACAGATACTACTTTACCTGTTTGCGATTGCTTGATCGCATTTTTAGTGGCAGTTACTACCAATTCGTCCATGGTAATACTGTCTTGTTGTGCATACAAATGACTACTGAAGAATGCAGCAGCCACAATCAACATTTTCTTTTTCATACAAGAAAAGATTTTTTGTAACTGCTTTCGTGGAAAAAATCGACAGCTGCGTATACGCAACCATCTGAAATATAAATGCCTTACAGCGCTTACACTCCATGCCTTTCGCCCGAAAGCCGTGAATGATTAAAATGAAATCTGGCAGGTCTTCTGGCTCAGCTTTTACACCAATTGCCTTCCCGTTGTTGCCAACAGTGGCGTGTAGAATTGATGTTACTTCAACCTGGGTTGAAGTGGGCTATACAGCTACGGGGATAGCGCCGGATTTACACCGGACTTCCCTTTTAATTCTCCAACAAATTTTTCAAATTACTGGAGAAACCAAACTCGCTGCAAATGTATAGTGTTTGAAAAGGATTGAGCAAAAAATTATAACGGGTACTTGGAACTTCCTATTTTTTTAATTGTGCTACATACTTTTCCGGCGACTCCAAAAACAATGCCTTACATTCTCTTGAGCAAAAACCAACTACTTCATTTTTGTACAATGTAGTGTCTGAAATACCAGCCGTTACGGGCATGTAACAAACCGGATCTCTTTTGGATTTTGTTACCAAACTCTTTAAGCTAGTGGATTTAGTGCCTCCCATACTAGTGTGGTTAGCTATAGTATTTTTCTCAATGCTGAATGGCATTGTGAGCAGTAGCTTTTCCCAATAAAGATTGATACTGCCAGTACTTTCACCATTGGGTTTTACCAAATAAGTGAGGCGCTGTATGGTATCTTCCAAGATGACTGGCTTCACTTGTATGCTCACCACATCCAGCGAATCGCTGTAATCATCTGCTAAATGTTGCTGGTAATTTTTATTGAGAAGAAGTGTCCATTCTTCTTTACCAGGTATAGCAAAAAAAGCATAATCACCAGCAGGGATTTTTGTTTGAGCCACTTTTACATCCATAGAAAAATAAATATGTGTAGCACTGTGGGCACCTGCACTCCATATTTGGTCATAAGGAATCAAGCCACCCCAAATCTGCCTGCCTCTTACTCCTGGCGAATAATATTGAATGCGCACAGTAGTACCCTCAACAGTATTTTCGGTAACTCGTTGCACACTTTTTTTCATGGTATCTTTTACAACCAGACCAACATTTACACTGTCTGCATAATCTTTTAAAGATGTTGGTATTGGTAAGATGTTGGTATTTTTTTTATCTCCATCATTGCAACCAAAAATTCCGATGACCAATGCAACCATTAAATAAGCACTCCATTTTTGTAGCATAATTGTTTTTTTAACGCATGAATTTAAATGGATGTTTGGATCCATTTTTTTAACATTGGTATCAATAAAATACCGGTGATGATGAGAAACAAAGCGATGACCACCAATAGTTTCTCAACATCTTTTTTTACATCCTTAATAAAATCTAGAATACGGGTTTGATCTGTTTCATTTTGAATGGCCTGTGCAAACCGATGCTCGGTCTTGTAAAAAAAGTGAAAGCTTCTAAAGCCGATCCAAATTAGTAAGGCAGTAATTGCGGTGATGATGCTGATGGCCAGAATGGTGACCACTAAACTATTGTTCGATTTGGCCCAACTAAGCAGGGTAGGTAGTTTCCAGATCAGGAAGCATCCTACAAGTGCAATACAAATGCTGATTAATTCTTTTTGTTGGTATTTAATAAAACGAATCATGTTTTTCAATTTACTTGTTTTAAAATAAAAAAGACAAATGAACCATCGCCTTGTTGCCAGATTCAATAAAGCCATTGGCTAAATTTTGCTGAATGGGAACCTGCCAATTGGCGCCCAGCATCATTGTACGATAATTAAGTTCTGTACCCAACGTAAACAATGTCATGTTGCCGCCTGAAACATTTACTTTAAAATTTTGATCCAGATCGGTTTGAGAGGATTCCCATTGGATACCTGTGTTGGGAGAAATCAACCAGTTTTTGTTGATGCGAAACTTATGATACAACTGCGTATTCAAACTAAATTTATTACCGTACTGGTATTCGAATTTGTTCGCAGTATTCATTCTGTAACTGGCTTGAACACTCATGCCCAGATCTTGTAGTCGGATATCGTACATGCCATTCAGCATAAAATCTGTACTACCCGATCCTAACTGAAATACATTGGGATCAGTACTGGCTTCTGTTCGGTTGGCAGCGATGTATTTACCCGTTGGCAATTTGATGCCAGCTCCAAGCCAAAGGCTTTGAACCAATAAACGAGTGGTTCCTACAGCAGCTTTTTTTTGTAGGAGATTGTAGAAAGCATTCAGTTGTACATCGCCTATACCGTTGCTATTGAAGCGTTGGTTTTGTTTTTCTCTACTATTGAAACCAACTGGCAATGCATACATCAATCGTATTTTTTTACGAATGGTAGTGGCTCCCCAAAATTCTACTGTACGATACCATTCATCTGTGGTAAGGTGGGTGCGACTTCCCCCTACACCCAAATGCGTTTGAATGTTGTTGTATCTGTAACGCAAGCCAGCAATGTTTTTGCTGAAATCGGGCAGCAAACCAATATAACTACTGCCTGCACCACATCCGCAGATATCACAGGCCATCGCTTCACTAAACGATAACAACAAAAACCCCAATGCTAAAACGATTGTTTTCATACGATGATTTTATTCAGAAAATCTTTTGTCAAATAAAAAAGAGCGGTCATTCAACGTTTGCAAAAAGGCCAGTATGTTACTGCGTTCTTGAGTCGTTAATGGAATTCCGGTACTATTTTGTTGTTTCAACATAGGGTCAAGTGTTGGCATTGGTTGCACGCCATTGCTGTAATGATCCAATACGGCATCGAGTGTCAAGAACCGACCGTCGTGCATAAAAGGAGCTGTGTATGCAAGATTGCGCAGGGATGGCACTTTGAATTTATACCGATCGGCAAGATCATTGGTGATCATAAATCTACCCTCATCGTTAACAGCAGAAGGAATCAATCCGTTGTTTCTAAAAGAATGATCTGTAAACAAAGGTTCGTTGTGACAACCGCCACATTTTGTGGTAACCAATGCCTTTCCAGCTAACTCTGCTGCAGTAAAGGCCACGCCTGGCTCATTGCGCATTACACTGTCGTACTTACTTTTGCTGCTTACGCACATGGCCATGAATTGTGAAATGGCTTTCAAAAAGCCAGCTGTTGTAATTTCTTCTGATCCATACGCCTTTTTAAACAATGCCGGATATGTACTGCTGTTTCTTAATTTGTTGAGCACATTGGGCATGGTTTCATCCATCTCTAAATGATTTGTAATGGGCGCAACAGAAAGCAGATCCATATCTACAATGCCACCATCCCACATAAAACTGGTATTCCATGCCATGTTCATTACGGGTGGTGCATTTCTTGTACCCAGCCTGTCTAAAATTCCATGACTCACCGTGTGGCCATGGTGTGTGAATGATGCAGTTTGAATATGACAACTTCCACAGCTGATGGTATTATCGGCAGACAATAGGGTTTCGTAAAATAATTTTCTGCCTAATTCAAAACCATTTTTTGTTACGGGATTGTTTTCAAACTTGTATACAGGTGTAGGAAAATGAGCAGGTTTTTCAAAGCCCAACCAGCGATCCACTATTTCTTTCTCACAGGCAAAAACGCCTGTAAGAAAGAAGAGTGAACAGATCCAATATATTTTTTTCATACAATTTAGTTTTCTGTATGATCGTGGGTAAACATACTGTTGATGTAATTGTTTCTGATAGCAACTGCGGCATTAGAAGAATGCACCATTGGCGTTGTTGCAAAATTCATGTTGGTAGATCCGTTGATGGCTTTTGATACATCTACAAACAAATGGATGTTAGGATTTCTACCTGTTTTTACTTTGGGCGTACCTCTAGAAGTAAGATCGAGTGTGACTTTAACGAGATTGTTGGTGGTTGGGGTACTGTATCCACCAAAACCACCCACATGGTATTGAAACACGCCACCCATGGAAGTAATGACTGGTGATGTCCCATCCATTCTAAAGAAGATATAGCCGCTGTTCCAACTCCAATACATGTCATTGGCAGCACCGCTCACGTCTAAGGCGCCGGTTCTTTGAGCCACATCCATGGTATTGCGCAAGCTATCTACACCTAATACAAAACTAACCGATTTGTATTCACCCTCTGGTACCGATACCACTGGTTTTTTAGACGCAGCAATACTCTCGTCAATCAAGAAATAACTTTCATTTTGAGGAACCACATATACGGTTCCATCTACACGAGTGAGCGATACATTGCTGATAAAATATTTCAAACGGGTAACACTAAAAGCCTGACCCAAAGCATTGTTGTACACACCTGTGTTGAGTTGCAAATCTGTACCGCCTACAATATTGTCAAACTCAATAGATAGGTTAGATTTTACAGATGTATCGTATTCGGGAGCATTGTCTTTTTTGCATGAAAGTAAGGCAGCAGCCAATACTGCTGTAGTATATAAGAATTTCATTTGTTAATTTTTGTAATTGAAAAGTTAGTGATGTCACATGCCTTTTTTTAAAGCTATGTTATGATAGGTTTATACAAAAGCATGCATACAAAATGGCACGCCAAGTGAATGGCAATAACCACCTGAAAATTTGTAATAAAAAGCTGTTATGGATGACTACACTCGGGGAGGATGAAAGATAGCAAAGGACAAATCCTTTACAGGAGCGGCATTGGCGCTGAAATAGGCTTTATTATTCACCAGTAATGGTTGGAATACAATAGAAGAAACAGCAATTGCAGACGGAAATATTTCTATTTTATTTTCGAATTTTCGCTGATTGGCATCCTGTTCTTTTTTCTCTTCTTCTTGTATTTTTTTCATGGCCTGGCACTTCCCATTACAATTCATTTTGGGTTTGGCCTTGTTGATACAGTTTTTTGCATACGCAGCGGTATTCGCATAATAATCGGCCATAATAAATGGCTTCTTATACAACTGGCAAACAAATGCCAACAAAAACAATATCGCAGTAAACTGTTTCAAATTTTGGCAAAGTTATTTCAAATAAACTTTGCTCAAACATGATTGTCCTCATTTTTTTTCTTTCCAACAATTATTTTGTTGAACGCTTTCTGTATCTTTTCACGATGCAAACAAAACCAACATTAAACCTCTTCGATTTCACCATGATCATGGTGAGTTTTGTGATAGGAATGGGTATTTTTAGAACGCCAGTAAATGTGGCGCAAGACAGTCCATCTGTATTTGTGTTTTTTGGCATTTGGATAGCCGGTGGATTGGTAGCGCTTTGTGGTGCTTTAACCTATGCTGAAATTGGCAGTAGGTATCCGGTTACTGGTGGTTATTATAAAATATTTTCTTACGCTTATCATCCATCCATCGCCTTTGCGGTAAATTGTATTATTCTGGTGAGCAATGCTGCATCCATGGCGGCAGTAGCATTGGTAGGGGCAGAATACATTTCGCCGGTGTTGTTTAAAAATGCCGAGCACATCCAAACCATGCAGATCATCATCGCCATTGGATCGATCCTCATTTTTTATGGCGTTAACTTATTGGGATTGAAGATGAGTGCACAAGCACAAAACGTGCTCACCATCATTAAAATTTCGATGATCTTATTGTTGATAACCCCTTTGTTTTTTGCCGACTATGCCACGCAACCTGCGGCTTTGCAAAACAGCCTTTCTCCCACTATGATGGAATACATCAAAGCATTTGGATTAGGACTGGTAGCGGTTTCATTCACATTTGGTGGTTACCAGCAAGTCATCAATTTTGGAGAGGAAGTAAAAAATCCTTCCCGTAATATTCCCAGGGCGGTATTTGGAGGCATTATTATTATTGTGTTGTTGTACCTCAGTATCAACTATGCTTATGTGAGGATCATTGGTTTTGAACAATTAAAAACAGCTACCAATATTTCTGCCATCATGGCTTCTTATGTATTTGGTGAAGCCGGTGGGAAAGTGATGAGTGTACTCTTGTTTTTTTCTGTACTCGCCTACGTAAACGTGGTGCTCATGAGCAATCCAAGGGTGATGCAAGCCATGAGTGAAGAAGGGGTTCTTCCAAAAGTATTTGGTAAACGTACCCCAAAAAACAATGTGTTGTTTACAGCATTAACCGCTTTTGCCGCTTTGGGCGCATTGATTGTATTCTGGGCAAAAACCTTCGATGAAATTTTGAGTTTCACCATTTTTCTCGATTGTTTTGGCATGGCTTTGTCGGCCGCTACTATTTTTATCATCCGGAAAAAAACAGCGCATCTGAACGGAACGGGCATTTACCAAATGAAATTGTTTCCTGTATTACCATTGATATTTATTGCAGCCTATACATTTGTTGCCGTCAGTATTTTTATTGACAAGCCCAACACTGGTTTATTGGGCATAGGAATTTTAGGAACGTTCATTGTATTGTATTTCATTGTAAAGGGTTTTGGCAGTAGTAAAACCAATAAAGAAATATAAATTTTATCAAGTTGGGCCCGCCCCATTAAAAAATACGGAATGGATATTTCATACATCATCAACGAACTGGGCGAAGAAAGAGATTTATACTTCAATGCCATTGCGCCACCGATTATACAAAGCAGCAACTTTGCTTTTAAAACGGTAGCCGAAATGAGGGCTGCTTTTGCAGATGAGTACAGTACTTATTTGTACAGCAGGGGTTTAAACCCTACGGTTGACATCCTCCGAAAAAAATTGGCCGCTTTAGATGGAGCCGAAGATTGTTTGGTGTTCAACAGTGGTGCGGCGGCGATTTTTGCGGCAGTGTTGGCCAATGTAAAAGCAGGCGACCACATTGTAAGTGTACACAAGCCTTATACATGGGCACAAAAAATGTTCGAAAATATTTTACCCCGATTTGGTGTAACCACTTCTTACATTGATGGGCGCTTTATTGAAAATTTTGAACGCGCCATTTTACCCAACACCACATTGATTTATTTGGAAAGTCCGAACAGTTGGGACTATGCCCTGCAAGATTTAAAAGCGGTGGCAGAACTGGCAAAAGCAGAGGGTATTGTTACCGTGATTGACAATAGTTATTGTACGCCGTTGTACCAACAACCTTATTTAATGGGCATCGATTTGGTGTTGCAATCTGCCACCAAATACATCAGTGGGCACAGCGATGTAGTGGCAGGGGTATTGAGTGGCAGCAAAGACATGATCACCCGAATTTTTAACAGCGAATACATGAACATCGGCAGTGGTATTCAACCCTTCAATGCATGGCTGCTCATTCGCGGACTCAGAACCTTGCCGATGCGGTTGGCACATATTAGCACCACTACAAGAGAAATAGTTGGTTTTTTACAACAACATCCGCAGGTAGAAGAAGTGATTTTTCCACTAGATGAAAACTTTCCGCAATACGAACTGGCCCGCCAACAAATGACTGGTGCTTGTGGGCTGCTTACATTTGTGGTGAAGACTGAAAATATTGATCAAATTGAACAGTTTTGTAACAGTCTGCAACATATTTTGATGGCAGTAAGCTGGGGTGGCTACGAAAGTTTGATCATTCCCAAATGCAGCGGCATCAAAAAAGAAGCGTTAATGGCCAGCAGCCGCGAGCACAGGATGCTCCGTTTGTATATAGGACAAGAATCTGCAGCCTACATTATAGCCGATTTAGATCGGGGATTTGCAGCTATGTAACGGGCATCCATTATATGCGCCGCTCATAATATTAAGCTGGATTGCTACCTTTGCAACTCATATTTTTGATCTATGCGTTTATACATGCTTTTATCGGGGTTTGTCCTCTTTGCCCATTCCAATGCTTCTGGCCAAGAAAAGTGGAATTTAAGGACCATTGTTGATTATGCGATGGCCAACAACATTGGTGTGAAACAAAGTGAGATTCAGGCGAAGCTTTCGGCACTCACTTACAAACAAAGCAGATTATCGCTTTACCCTACTGTTAACTTTGGTGGGAATACAAGTGTGAACAATGGTAACAACCAAGATCCCATCACATTCCAACAGGTTAACGAAACCTTTTTAACGGCTGGTATCCAATTGCAAACCAGTGCTGATATCTTTAATTTCTACAGCAAACGCAATACCATTGCGGCCAATGAGTGGGAACTGAAAGCTGCGGTAGCCAATGTAGGAAAAGCAAAAAATGACATTGCATTGAGTGCGGCCAATGCCTACTTGCAGGTTTTACTCTCTATAGAACAGGAAAAAATAACCTTGGTACAAGTAGCACAAACCACTGAACAGTTAAACAATGTTAGCAAACAGGTAGCAGCGGGTTCTTTACCTGAACTAAACCTAGTGCAATTGGAAGCACAACTCGCGCTGGATAGCGTGAATTACATCAATGCAAAAGGAAATGTTACGCAATCGATTCTTAATTTGAAGAACTTCATGAACATAGACGCTGCTGCGCCGTTTGAAGTAGACGTGCCCCCTGTGTCGTCAATTCCCGTTGAACCGATAGCAGATTTAATGCCGGCTGATGTATATCTATTGGCCCTTTCCAATCAACCGTTGCAACAAGCAAATGCATACCGTTTGCAGGCTGCCCAAAAAAGCAAAGCTGCGGCCAGAGGAGCTATGTACCCTACCATTGCTGCTTTCGGAAATATCAGTACCAATTATTTAGCGTTTAGCAAACAACCATTTTACGACAGAGTATTTAGTGGATATGTACCATCATCAGAAGGACTAAAAACAAATGTAAACGGAACTTTGTACGATGTGCAATCACCCGCTTTTACCCAAGGCAATTTACTGGGTTATATAAAACCACCCACTTTGGGCTCACAATTTGCAGATAACCGCAGGCAAAGCATTGGCCTCAGTTTAAGCGTTCCCATTTTCAATAGCGGCAGTCTTAAAGCCAATTACGAAAGAAGTAAGCTGAACATAGAAACATTGGAGTACCAAAAAACACAGGACGATCTTCAGTTGAAACAAGATATTTACCAAGCACACAATGCTGCTGTGATTGCATTGGAAAAATTCAACGCATCCAAAAAATCAGTGGCCTCCTCAGAAAAAACATTTGAGTTTGCCAACAAAAGATTTGCAGTTGGAATGCTGAATAGTTTCGACCTCATTACCACACAAAACAATTTGTTGAGAGCGAAATTAGAATACACCATTAACCAATTCGATTACGTGTTTAAAATGAAAGTGTTGGAATTTTACAGAGGACAAGGTTTAAAATTATAAATAACCATTGATTCAAAAAGGATTTAAGATCAAATAATATGAACAAGACAACTAAATGGGTTTTAATTGGCACAGGTGTACTACTGATTGGATTGGTAGTACTTTCTAAAACGGGCACTTTTGGAAAAGCAGAAGGCACAAAAGTTACTGCCGAAAAAGTACAGGAACGCACCATCATAGAAGTGGTAAATGCCAGCGGAAAAATTTATCCTGAGATTGAAGTAAAAGTGAGTCCAGACATTAGTGGTGAAATCACGGAGCTAACTGTACAGGAAGGCGACAGTGTAAGAAAAGGACAGTTACTGGCACGCATATACGCAGACGTGTACAGCATTCAGCGCGACCAGGCTGCGAGTGGTGTGGCACAAAGTCAGGCACAGGTAGCCAACTCCAAAGCAGCACTAGATGCACTCAAAGCACAGATGGAACAATCGCAACGTGCGTACGATATGCAGAAAAAATTATTCGACGAAAAAGTAATCAGTCTCAACGAATTTAATATTGCCGACGCCAACTACAAAGCGGCCAAAGCCAATTACAATGCGGCGCAGCAGGGTATTCGTGGTGGGCAAGCCAATGTACAAAGTGCCGTGGCCAACCTCAACAAAGCCAATACCGATCTTAGCAGAACGGCAGTGGTAGCCCCGATGGACGGTGTAGTGAGCTTGCTCAGTGTAAAAAAAGGCGAAAGAGTTGTAGGAAGCAATATGATGGCAGGAACAGAAATGCTTCGCATTGCAGACATGGCCAAAATTGAAATAAGGGTAGACGTTGGCGAAAACGATATACCAAAAGTCAAATTGGGTGATAGTGCTTTGATTGATATTGATGCTTACAGTGGTAGAAAATTCAAAGGCATTGTACGTGAAATTGCCAGTAGCAACAACGGTGCAGCTTCTGCCAGTAATTTGGCCAGCACCAGCAACGATGTTACGCAATACAAAGTATACATTCGTTTGTTGCCAGAAAGTTATACCGATTTGTTGGGAAAGGGCACCTTCCCCTTCCGCCCGGGTATGAGCGCAAATGTAGACATTCAAACACGTCGCCAAGCAAATGTTTTGAGTGTTCCCATCAACGCAGTTACCACCAGAGAAAAAAACGATAGCACAAAAATAGACACCAAGAAAGATGAAAGCAATATCACTACCGCCAGCGCTTCAGATATAGATGATTTAGACGTCATTGTATTTGTAAAAGACTCTACCAACAAAGTAAAAAAGTATTTAGTGAAAACTGGTATTCAAGACATCAATTACATTGAAATCACCAGCGGTTTAAAAGTAGGTCAGGAAGTAATTACTGGACCATACGATGTGGTAAGTAAAACTTTAAAACAAGGCGCACTGGTAAAAGTGGTAGACAAAAAAGAGCTGTTCGAAAAGAAAGACTAATTGTTAGCAGATTATAAAAAATAAACCATCCGTAAAAAGGCACCTTTAGGGTGTCTTTTATAATTAACAAAATATGAAGCATCCCGTACTTTTATATGTGTTGATGTTACTCACTCCCACCGTTTTTGCACAAGCACCAATCAACCTCCGTGTTCAGTTGACAGGTGCTGCAAATTCAAATTTACCCACAGCCACTGCAGTTTTATATTTACTGCCAGACTCTACAAAGGTTGCTTCTAAAACCATCAAAGAAAATCAGGTTTTTGAAGTGAAGGCTAACAACAATTACTTCATCAATATCACAGCCGTGGGCATGCAACCTATTGCCGCAATGGTTGCTGTAAAAGACAGTGCCATATCATTGACATTACAATGGGAAGTAAAAACAAATGACCTCGACAATGTAGTGGTGGTTGCCCGCAAACCATTGATAAAACAAGAAGATGATAAAACCATTATAGATGCAGAAGTATTGAGCAACAGTAGCACCAATGCATACGAAGTGTTAGAGAAAACTCCCGGCGCAGTGGTAGACTCAGATGGCAATGTATACCTCAACAGTGCTACACCCGCTGTAATTCAAATAAATGGAAGAGAGGTGAAAATTAGTGCTGCCGATTTAAGTTCCTTGCTTAAAAGTTTACCCGCCAACAGCGTAAGTAAAATTGAAATTCTGAGAAATCCCTCCGCAAAGTACGATGCATCTAGCAGTGGCGGTATCATCAATATTGTGTTGAAAAAAGGCGTTAAAATTGGCACCAATGGCAGTGTAAATGTTGGTTATTTTCAGGGAAGATTGAACACCAAAACAACTGGATTTAATTTGAACAGAAGTGCTGGAAAAGTGAATACCAATTTCTCCTACCAATTTACAGATAGAAATAATTTTGAAGAACTCAACAGCAAACGATTCATTGCCAGAGACACTTCGGTGGTAGCACAAACTTCTTACACAAAATACCCGGTAACCAATCATTATTTTAGTGTGGGTGTAGATGTTGAATTAACGAAAAAATGGACGGTGGGATATGAAACTCGTTTCAGTAGCAACCAGAACAACAGCGTTGCACAGAACGATGTGGTAATCTCCAAATCTGCTGGTACATTGGTGACTGACATCAACAACAGTGACATCTACAACAACGGACTATCCATTTATTGGGGCAATGATTTATATGCTAAGAAAAAGATAGATTCGCTGGGCAGCGAGTGGGAAACACAAATTAGTTACGATTATTTCAACAATAAAAATGACCAATTTTATTTCAACAACAATCTGTTGCCCATCAATTCTTTTTTGAATGGCGAAGGGGATATCAACAACCGAAAAAATATTTTCACTTTTGAATCTGATCTTACGCTGAAACTACCCAAGAAATATACCTTGGAAACTGGTACGCGCTTCACTTACAGCAACAGCAACAACAGTTCTATTTACTTTACAGACAATGGAAGTGGAGAGAAGTTAGATAGTTTTCAAAGCAACCGTTTCAAGTACAGCGAACAAATAGCAGCAGCCTATGTGCAGTTGGCCAAAACATTTGGCAGCTTCACAGTGAAGCCAGGTTTAAGAATGGAGTACACCAATATTGCGGGCACACAATTGTTTCCCTTCGATACTTCATTGGGCATCAAGCGTACAGATCTGTTTCCTTACATCTACCTGCGTCAGCCACTTTTTAAACTATTTGGATTTAAACTTACGGGTAATGCTATTTATCGCAGAAGCATTAGTCGACCTTATTACGAAGCCCTTAACCCGTATCCAAAATACATCGATCAATATTTGTATGAAATTGGCAATCCACGTTTAAAGCCGCAGTTTACCACCAATTATGAATTCAATATTACTGCCGATGATTTTCCTGTATTCTCTATAGGGCTCAACGATATTCAGGATATATTCACCAACGTTACGTATCAGGATGATCGTTCTAAAATTGCGTACCGCACTTTTGATAACCTAGGCCGAAACAGAGAAATGTACCTTCGTTTTGTAGGCGGTATCCCACCTGGAGGGAAGTACTTTTTTTACATGGGTGCTCAACACAATTTTAGCAATTACAAAGGATTGTACCAGGGGCAACCACTGAACTACAAACGCGGCACTTGGACGTTTTTTATGTACCACAATTATAAACCCACTCCCACTTTCAACATTGCCATCAACGGTTTTATGCGATTGAAGGGATTGCAGAATTTTTATGAACTGCAAACCTTTGGTCAGCTCAACATCTCTTTGAACAAAGCAGTATTGAATAAAAAAATGAACCTCATTCTTTCTGCCAATGATATTTTGCGAACGAACCAGTACAGCTTCAGCTTGCAGCAGGCGGGCATTGTAGCCAATGGAAATAGATTGAGTGATACCAGAAGAGTAGGATTAACCATTCGGTATAATTTTGGTATCAAACCAAAACAAGAAAACAACAATAATTTTGAAGCACCGGCAGAAGCTGGAAATCAATAAGGGATTTTTGAAAGGTAGCATAAAAATTAGGCAAACATGGCTTCTGCCACTGCTACGCTTTCTGTTCTGCCAACGTCAACCAATTTATCGCCTGTGTGATCGTATCCGAAAATGGGATGGGTAGGAGCTAAACTCAAATAAGTATCTACAATAGAAAACTTTCCGCGTTGAGGAATCAATTCAAATACTCGAGGCTCAAACAGTGCTACGCAGCTGTAAGCCATTGGTTGTAAATTGGCTGTAGGAATCACAATTTTTTGCTCGCCAGTACTATTGTTTTCCCAACCACACAAACGCAACTGTGGATCGAATAAAAAATTGCGACTGCTTTTGCGATCTGTTACAGCAAAAGAGATAAGCCCTTTTTTTTGTTGATGATACGCCACCAAATCATCAATGTTGAGATCGGTTAAAAAATCGGCATTTAAGCTGATGATAATCTCCGAACCGCTGAGCAAGGGTTCTGCTTTCAAAAATCCACCGCCGGTTTCCAACACTTCATTGGTTTCATCACTTATCTGGATGTTAGATCCCCAACCTTTGTTGGTTGTAATGGCATTGATGATTTGATCGGCAAAATGATGCACATTCACCACAACATCTGTAATGCCATATTGCTGTAAATATTCAACATTGCGTTGCAGCAAACTTTTGCCATTCACCATGGCCAATGCCTTGGGGTGATGGTCTGTCCATGGTTTAAAACGTGTTCCCAAACCAGCTGCAAAAATCATTGCTTTCATGCTGTTTTCCAGTTTTCTTTGTTGGTATGTGCCAACTGAATGTTTACTTTAAATTTATTGCGAAGATGACGGGCAGTTGCTTCTGCAGCATACACGCTTCTGTGTTGCCCACCCGTACAACCAAAATTAATGGTCAAATGTTCAAACCCACGTTTGATGTAGTCTTCTACCGATATATCAACCATGCTGTACACACTGTTTAAAAACTCAGGCATTTTTGTCTGCTGCTCCAGAAAATCTTTGACCGATTTATCAAGGCCACTCAAATGTTTGTACTCATCAAAACGGCCGGGGTTTAAAATGCCTCTCATATCGAAAACGAACCCGCCACCGTTTTTTGTTTCCTCTTTTGGATAACCAGTTTTGATAAAAGAAAAACTATTGATGCTCACCAGTAGCGGCGTATCTGCCGTGGCTTGCACAGGCGTAAACTGTTCAATAATGGCATCTGAAATACAGATATTGAGCACTTTATTAAATTCCGGCAATGCAATACCCATGCTGTGTTGGGATGTAAAAGATCGCAGATTTTGCAATGCCAGCGGTATGCTGGTGAGGAAGTGTGCTTTGCGTTCAAACAATCCGCGAAAGCCATATGCACCCAACACCTGTAACAAGCGAATGAGTACATAACCATTGTACTGACTTTGAAATAATTCTCTGTTTACAGGTTTTTCAATTTCGTTTTCGAAAGCATTTACATAATCTTGAAAGAGCCGTTGTTTCCAATCATCTGATAAGTTGGCTTTTGCCTGCCAAAGCAGCGAAGCTACGTCGTACTGTGGAGCGCCTTTCATACCGCCCTGGTAATCTATAAAATGAACAGAGCCCGTTTTGGTAACCATGATGTTCCTACTTTGAAAATCGCGGAACATAAAATATTTGTACTCAGTATAAGAAAGATAATTGCTCAACGCCTCAAAATCATCTATCAGTTTTTGTTTGTCGTATGGCTTTGCCAAAGCATCTAAAAAATAATATTTGAAGTAAAGCAAATCGGCCATGATGGCTTGTTTACCAAAGACCGCGTTGGTAAGACAGCGCTCATAATCGATGACCGCATCTGCTTTCACTTGTAGTGAAGCAAGGTTGGCCAGACTTTTTTTATAGAGATCATACACTTCTTCTGTAGCACCTTTTTGTTCCAATTCGTCTAACAAACAAGTACTGCCAAAATCTTCTTGGATGTAACAGCATTTGTCATCGCTTACATAAAATACCTGCGGCGTACACAGTTGTTGTTGCTGAAACTGTGTAGAAAAATAAATAAAGGTTTCATTTTCTTTGATGTTGCTACCATAGGTAGCAATAAAGCTTTTACCTCCCGCATGTATTCTAAAATAATGTCGGTCGCTGCCTGCCTGCGGCAACTTATCAATTGCCGTGATGGGCGTTTCATTGTATTGCGAAAAAAGGATGGTAACCTGGTCTGTGATAGCCTGCATATAAAATGTGTATGCGGTAAAAATAGAACTTTTTTAGGAAGGGCTTGAATGAGTGAATAAACGTTGGAAGATTTTATAGAACTCAGAAAGAAAAATGCCGGCTCCTCAGAACCGGCATCTACATTTTACTTATTCACCCAACACATCTGCTTTGTTTTTTTCTTTCCAGCTTCTGTGTTTGGCGCCATCCATTTTTACAATTTTTTTTGGGGGGGGGGTATTTTCCGATTATGTCTATCAAATCATATTGGTCAATACATTCAATTTTTTGTGTCGAAATTTTTTTACTTTTTATAATCTACTGAACCAATACCAATTTCTCCGTACTGATTGTTCATGGAAATAATTTCAACTTCAATTGTCTGATTCGGCTTTCCCATGTTCTTAAAGGTTTTGATTCTTACAAAAGCAGGAACCTGGTCATTGCCCGTTTGATAACATTTTATCCAAACATCATAACGGGTTTCCAAAGGGGTTGCTGGTTGATACAACAATGAATATCCCAGATTGTACTGGTACTGCCAGTCGTTCATCCATTTGTTTTTATCTTGTTGTATAACAATATTTGCAGCTCCCGTTTTTCGGATTGGTTTAACTTTAATCGCATTCACAAAATTTAAATTAGCATCCACCATTATTCGAAGATCTGCTGTTACAGGTTTCAATAAATCTGCTGAAAAAGTTGAACTGTCTGGTTTGTACGATCCTGTACCAATCATCACATTAAGGTCGAATAAAATATTGGCCTTTTCGTTTATTGCATAAGGTTGATCTGCATCCCATACGTTTAAAACTGCCTCTTGTAAAGTTTGAATGGCTTGTTGTACATTTCCGTTTTGATAATAAGCCCACCCAAGGTCTTTTTTGTATTTTATGCTGCCAGGAAATTCAGATGCCAGAGTTTCCAACACTTCAATTACTTTGTCATACATTTTCCAACTTTCAAAAACATATGCCATGGCATGTTGTACAGCAGGGTTACCTTTACCTGATTCTGCGGCATTCATCAGTATGTCAACTGCTTCCTGCTTTAATCCTATCTCAAAAAAATGTTGCGCCATGTCAAAATAAAAAGCAGTGTTGTTGGTATTGCTTAGTTCCAATGTTTTATAGAGCTGCCATTTGTCTTTTTCATCTGCTGCTTTCATCTCTTGCAAATAGGCCACGTCTTCGCTATTTTTTAATCGATATTTAGCATTATAATTATATCCGTTATAAGGTCGCTTTACTTTTTTTGTTTGAATTAAGATAACACCATTACCGGCACCAGGACCATACCTACTGGCAGATAAAGCATCTTTTAAAACTGTGATGTGATCAATATCATGCAGGTTTACCATTTCATTGATATTTCCTGAAACGGGCATCCCATCTAAAACATACATAGGCTGTGTATTACCCGATAAACTGGAAGCCCCTCTAATTTGAATGGAACTTGCAGCGCCTGGCATGCCATTGCTGCCTGTTATCTGCAGACCTGGCACTCTACCCTGTAATGCTTGCTCTACCGTATTTCCAGAAAGCAATTGTGGTGAATATATTGTTGTTGATGCACTTGTCATGGAGCGTTTCCTAACTGTTCCATAACCTACAACGATCACTTCTTCCAAACTATTAGAGCTAGAGGCAGTCATACCAGATAAAGAACCCACTAGTTCAGTACTATTTATTTCGGTGTTCGTTACACGCTGCTGAAATGCAGTGATGGTTTCTTGTTGTAACCGTAGTTTTGAAAAGGGTTGTTTGTATTGGTCAAGTAAATAGTTGTATTGGTTCACCACTGTTTGGAGTGATGATATACGTTGTTGCTGTTGTTGTTGTTTGCGTAAAGCACGGCTATCTTTCCAAACATAATTCATCTTTTCGCATTCGGCTTTCATTTCATCGGGCGTTTGAATATTGTATTTGATGTAATCCTCCATTCGCTCTAAAACAATGAAAGCCGTATTGGGCGTTACCACTTTTTCTATGAGTCCGAATTCGAGTATTGTTTCCCAATTGTAATCAAGGATGATTTTGTCAAAATTTTGTAGCATTTCTATTCTGCTCAGCGCAACAGTTGTGCAAGTTTCATTACCATTCAAAAAAACAATTTGCTCCTGTGCAGCCACATTGTTGCCGTACAGCATAAATAAACTATCGTGGTTATTTTCCATTGTTCCATTTAGCAATATCGATTCGGATATTTTTAATGGCAAAGATTGTTCGATGATGGTTTTACCCGATTTAGAAACCACATCCAACAACCAATTTTCTGTTTTACTGCATTGCGAAATGGCATCACTAGTGTTTAATTTATTCAGTGGAATAAACGAACCTCCGTTACTGCTTACTTGTTGTCGAATAAGCATGCTGTCTGCATTATTCGATGTGTTGATGCCAAAAAGAGGTATGCCATCATTGCGGATTTGCTTTTTACCATAGCTGTTGTATCCATCAGAAAACAACATACATATATCTGCACTTTTTGAGGGTAACTGAATACAACCCAATTGCAAAGGACCTGCATATTCAATGTTGGATAAATGCTGTTTCCATTTATGATGAGCCAACTTTCTAAGGTCAAAAACCATAGAGTCGAGCAGTTTATAATTGAATGTAAGAATGGTTAATTCTGCTACCTGGTGGTAAGAGAGGTACTGTTGTAAAAAAGAAATTTCTTTTTCAATATTTCTGCTGCTCTGTTTGGCAGAAGCATCCCATAACACCGTTACCCGACTCGGTTTAATAGAGTTGTATTGTTGAACATCTGGAATTAACCGCAGTGCAAAATGTTTTTTTCCTTCTTGAGTTGATTGGCAAAATAGGGGGGACTGACTCAAAGGAACGGCGAAAGAAATGGGTGTTGAAAGTAACATCTTCTGTTGATCGAATTGAAGTTCATACCCAGTTTCCTTTTTGTAAAAGGTTTGCTTTGCAATGATTCCAGGTTTTGATATGGGAGCCATTGTATTAGTGGATTGAATGTTGAGTGTAAATTTTTGAACCGTGTCGTTGGCAAACAATGGAAGTGTATACAGGAGTTGTTGATTTTCTACTTTCAGCAATTGCTGGATGGTAAAAGTTATTTTTCTGCTCCCTTTAGCTGGCAGCGGATAAATGCGCAGCTTGTATTGATGATTGTATTCCATCGTGAGCAAGGCGGGATCAATTCTTTTGCCAACAATGGTATTGTATGCATTGGTAGCTTTCCATTTTTCTTCGATGGTACCATTGCGGTATTTTCCATGAAGATCGAGTTGGAAGGCAGTGATGGCCTGGCCTGGCAGTAATTTAAAAGCATACAATCCTTCTATCTCTTGTTCATTGGGATTGTAAAATTCCATTTCTACAAAAGTGGTAGCGGTAAAGGAATTGGCATCGATCCTAATGTGGCAACCAACGAGTTTCATGGGTCGATCCCATTTGGCTGTTTGAGCATTCGTAGCAAAAAAAGCGCAGATAAAAGATAGGATAATCATCGTTCTCATAAGCAGTGTTTTGCTTATGGATGATGATATGTTAAGGATTACATAAAGGGTTGGAGAATTATTTAAATAAATGTCTTATGAGCTAGCTCATGATTTCCAGACAGAGGCTTAGGAGTTGAGAGGTTTAGTAAGAATTTGAAAATGGGGTGTGTTTAGTTACGACGCAACAGTTTTATACGGCCTATTCGATCTTCCTTTTTATAAGCTGATGTAAGATCGAATTTTACGCTGTGTGAAGATTAGTAGATGTCTTGAGTAAATTATTCTGTTAGTTTCACCGCCTTTACAACGAAATGAGTGTAGGCTAAGATTGATGCTAAGTTTGTTTTACAATTTGTGTACATATCTCATGGCTGTATCAACTACGACGCTCATAATCCTAATTTCTGCTTAGTTTTAGCCCAACGTCCTTTTTTAATTTCTTTCACTAATTCATCCACTTGCTTTTGTGTTGCCTTCGATTTTTTTGATACTTCTTTGAATGTAAACAAATTTGCAACATCTTGTAAGTCTTCTAGTTTTGTGGAAGATGGCAGACGGAAAACTTCTTTCGATGTCCTTTCAATTATCATTATTTTGCTTTTTGTAAATATACAAAAATGTATACCTTCTTTCAATAGTTTGGTAAACATTCACTCGATGCGACCCTGTAGGGGTCGTACCGTTCACTATATGATTAAACACAAATATTTACCCCATCAAAAAATGCATTTGTTATTCTTCAAAACAACTTCCCCTGCTCACCCGGCCTTTTAAATATACTGCTGTCTAAACTCCATTCTTCTTCGTTCATGTGGTAAAGCTTGCCGTATTTTTTATACTGCTGTGCTACGATCTGCGCAATATTGCCTTCGCCCCGCATGCGCAGTCCCCAGCGGGTATCGTTCACTTTACCGCCATGCCCCTGCTCTATCAAATGCCATACTTTGTCGGCATGGTTGGGAAAGTTTTTATACAGCCAATCATGAAACAACAATTTAATAGCGCCATTCAAACGAATAAAAGTATAGGCCGTAAACGTAGCGCCATGATCTGCCGCAGCTTTCATGATGCGTTGCATTTCGTGCTCGTTTAAACCAGGTATCATGGGGCCCATCATGATGCCCATCCGCACACCTGCCTTGCTCAACTCTTCTATTACTTTTAATTTTTGTTTGGCCGTAGTGGTTCGCGGTTCCATGATGCGCCGCAGGTTTTCGTCCAGCGAAGTGATGGACACCATTGCCGACACAATTTTTTTCTTCGCCATTTCCTGCAACACCTCTTTGTCTTTTAATATCCACGAATTTTTAGTGAGTATCCCCACCGGTTGGTTAAACTCATTGCACACTTCCAACAAAGCGCGCGTAAGCCGGTACTGCTGCTCGGCTGGTTGATAACAATCGGTATTGCCGCTGAGCATGATGGGCGTGGCATCCCAACTCGGATGCATCAAAAACTTTCGCAACAATTGGGGAGCATTTTTTTTGATCAGAATCTTTTGCTCAAAATCAACGCCTGCACTGTAACCCCAATATTCATGAACATTGCGCGCATAACAATATATACAACCGTGCTCGCAGCCAGCGTACGGATTCATGCTATAACCCATACCCACATCTTTGCTCTCTACTTTGTTTACAATGGTTTTTGAGGCCACTTCTATGTACTGTGTTTTGCTGTTGGTTTCCTCCCAATCGTCGATGCCTTCTACATGCTCTTTGGTGTTTTCGTTTTTCAAAAATCGGTTGGGCGTATTGATCTGCGCGCCTCGGCCCGTTCGGTATTGTGGACTGGCCGCTCCTTCTCTGAACCTCGATTTTAATGGATCTTCCATGTAGGTTATTTGTTGATTAATCTTTTATAAAAAATGTTTCCTGCGACCGAGCGGGTTTTCGCAACATCTGCTCTACAGCTATAAGAACTACTTTGAATTGATCGTAATGTTTATATGCGACCCCTTCAGGGTCGTGCCCTGAACTTGTTGCGGTTTCTATAAATGTTGAACCCCGCTGGGGTCAGGGCTCTTTTAAATTTGAAAGGATCAGGTTCAAAGAAATGATGAGAAAACATTTTTTCATGCTATCATTTTATTTTGTGTTTCAAATTTAAAACTGATCGAAATCCCAACGACCCCAGCAGGGTCGAATATTTATAGAACGGAATTATCAAACAGAACGCGACCCTGAAGGGGTCGAACATATTTATATTTCCTTCTCTCACATAAACAGCGCGCCCTGTGTGGTATGAATCGGCAAATTTTGAAATTCCATTCGCCGCAAAACCTGAAACCGGGTATCGCCGGGCTTCCGCTTCAACAACAGCATGGCATCGGCAATAAACCTGCCGGTAAACTGGCGGTGACTGTATTCCAACCATCCTTTTTCGTATTGCCATGGCTGCAGCTTTCGGGCAATGAGAATATGTGGCTCCATCATAAAATGCGGCTTGTTTTCTTTGTCGAGTTTCATCAACAACTGCGCCTCTGTCCGAATCGTTTTCACCAACTGTTGTATGGGTAACTTCGACGTTACCTGAATAAAAATACTGTGCGAAGGAAAACTACCGTAATCTTTTAACTCGATCTTCACCGGTGGGTAACCCATGGCAATGGCTTGTAGCCGCTGCACCATACGATCTTCTTTTTGCTGGTGCTGCATAAAATTGGCAAGCATTACCTGCGGACCAACATACATGGATGCAGTAGTGCGGTAAGCATCCCCGAACTGCTTTTTTACCTGCATTATTTTTTCCCGCAATGCCTCATGCGGCTGCAACACCAACATATACTCATACATGCTGTGCAGGAACTGACCCTGGGCATCTTTTTCAAATAAAGGACTCCCCGCTGTTTCATTCAATTTCATAACCATCTATTTAAAAGATTGAGCATCAAGGCACTGTTGGTTATGGCAACCACAGGCCTCCTTTTATACAATAAAAATACTAATTATTTTAGTAATTATAATGCTAATTTATTTAGTTTTACGTAAAATAACATGGTATGAGCGGAGAAGAATTTTACGGACCTGCCTATAAAGGCAGCAAGGAGTTTACGCAGCAGCAAGTGCAAACGGCCAATGCTACCGGTTTTGGCGCTGCGGCCGACGATTACATGGATCGGGGAATAGACCTCAACGAACAGCTGATTCGCAACAAGCCCGCTACCTACTTTTTTAGGATGCGCGGCGATGCCATGAAGGATGCGGGTATTTACGACAACGACATCCTGGTGGTTGACAGGTCTGTGAAACTGGCCAATGGCAAAATCATCGTAGCCATTTTAAACGGCGAGCTGATGGTAAGGCGTTTTCATAAAAATTTTACGTCGGCATTTTTAATTCCGGAAAACGATCGGTACAAAACCATTAACCTGGCCGAGTTTGGCGACTTCAATGTATGGGGCGTAGTTACCTATGCCATTCACCATCTGGGGTGAACATGCGCACCACATACTATTAGTCCTTACCATTAACCTACCAAAAAGAAAACACTGTGAAAGGGATCGTTGATTGTAATAATTTTTACTGCTCCTGCGAGCGTCTATTCAAGCCCGAGCTGGAACACAGGCCCGTAGTGGTACTCAGCAACAACGACGGCTGCATCATTTCTCGAAGCGATGAAGCCAAGCAATTGGGCGTTGATATGGCCGGCCCCTATTTTAAAGCCAAACCATTGATACTGCAACACAACGTATCTGTATTTTCATCCAACTACAACCTATACGGCGACCTCAGCTGGCGGGTGATGGAAACACTGCGGATATTGTTGGGAGCAGACAAGATAGAAGTGTATTCGGTAGACGAAGCATTTTTGGATCTGGATATTTTTGATCCGAAAGATTTTGAATCGCTGGCGCTGCAAATTAAAAACACGATAGAATTGTGGACGGGCATCAAGGTGTCGGTAGGCATTGCGCCCACCAAAGTGTTGAGCAAAGTGGCCAACCGACTGGCCAAAAAGAACAAAGTCAAAACGAACTGTATTATGATCTTGGACACACCGGAAAAAGTAAAAGAAGCACTGCAAAAAACAGCGGTGGAAGATGTGTGGGGTGTAGGCCGGCAGTATGCATTAAAACTGCGCGATACCTGGGGCATTTTTGACGCCTACCAACTAAGCCAGATGAGCGAAACCTTTGGCAGGTCGCAGCTCGGAGGCGTAGTAGGCATGCGGCTCATCAAAGAACTAAAAGGCGAAACCGCCAGCGAAATGAAAGAAGAATTGGTGACCAAAAAAATGATTGCCACTACCCGCATGTTTGGCAGAGCCGTTACCGATTTAAAAGAAATAAAAGAAGCCGTGGCCACGTACACCTCCCGCGCTGCAGAAAAATTGCGGCGGCAGCACAGCGCGGCTTCGGTGCTCAGTGTGTTTGTGGTAGCCAAAGAAGACACCCGGCAGGCGAGTTTTCACCGCGGCACCACACTCAGCAGTTACATCATATTGCCCAAAGCCACCAGCGGCACGCATGAGCTCATCAAGCCAGCATTGGAATTGGCAGAAAAAATATTTCAATCGGGTAGAACCTATAAAAAAGCGGGTGTGGTGCTCAGTGGCATCGTGGCCGACAGTTCTATACAAGGCAACCTCTTTGAAACTGCCAGCACCAATAGCCAGCGCAAGCTGATGGACATGATCGACAACGTTAATTTTAGTCAGCGCGATGATGTCCTAAAATTTGCCGCCAGTGGCACCAAAAGAAATTGGAAGATGCGCCAGGAGCTGCGCAGCAAAAGATATACCACCAGGTGGAATGAATTGTATGAGATAAAATAAACAAGATGTACAACCCGCTGGTAAAATTAACGCCCGCATTGTTGGAAGGCATGCTCGCCACACCAAAACTGTTTGTACGACAAACCTACGCCCGAGGCATTGCTGTGATGGATGCCCCCAACAGTATTTCGTTGTTGTTTACCTACTATGAAAAAGAAGATCCCATCGAAAAAAACCGGGCTGGCATTCACATAGCACAACTGCAAAAAGATCCCTATTGTTTCTTGTACGACAGCGAAAACATTACCCACCGCGAAAGACTACAACTCGCCGCTACCGCAGGTACACCCTACCTCGTGTACACCAATTTATTGTACCAGCAATGGAAAGCACCTCCTTGGCTGCGTAAAAAAATTCATACCTATATGTTGCAGGATTATCCTTGGTGGAATTATGGCAAAACGAACCAATTGCACATTCACCCAAAAGACCGGTATGGACTGTTGTACTTGCAACTGAGTTGGAAAGGGCACAAGGCAGATGTGTTGTTAGATGAGGTGGAGGAGTTTGGGAGGGAGGAGGTGAAAGCAAAATGAGGATAGCATTGCAGAAAGGTTGGTGTTGTGCTGTAGCTTTGGGAAAGATATGAAGTTGGAGATAACGCTAACTTGGGCATGAAATATTTGCGGTGGAAAGAATGAGTATCGGCTTACTCGGTTCTTTTGTAAAATAGTGTCTGTTTGTTTGGCCAGCTATAAAATGGTTTGACTTTATTTAAAAATTTAGTAGGATTTTCGTCTTTGGAACGACCATCGTACTATTGACTCTAACGTTTTGCAGATTGTCGATGGGCGGGCTTTTCAGCACAAAAGTTTGTTTGGAGAACTGAACTTTCAGCTACCCCAAAACTGTCAAGCGGAGACGAAACCCCGCCTATTGCCAATGTGCTGTTATGCGGTCGTGCTTCATTTTCCATGAAGGTCTGCTTTTTTATGCAATAACTTTCTTACCAGTTGCTGTTGTTGTCGCTGTTCGAGCAAGTCTTTTTTTTCTTTGTTCTTTACGCAACTTGATAAATGCACTAAATTCTTTTAGTTCCTCGTCTGTCCATGGCTTGTCAAGAACAGTGAAGTCGACATTTTTTGGTTCTCTAATTAGTCCCATTTTGTTTATGATTTAAAATATTGATTAATTAATCTGTTAGCTGCTGGAGTTTCAATCATCATTTTTGTCCCACGAAAATGAGTTGCGTAAGTGTCTCTTGATAGTGTTTTACTAGAACGGTTTTAGCGTCAAATGCAAGATAGCCGTCATAACCTTTGGCAAAAGCAAGTTTACAAGCAAACGCAACTAAGTTACCTGGAACTCCTACATAAATTTTTGTCTTGCCCTTATTGAACTTTACACTTTCAATAAGGTTCATGTAAATGTGGTCGCCTTTGTCGCTCAAACTTATAAGACCTTGAATGATTTTTACATTGTCTTTAATAATAAGCTTGTAAACTTCTCTGTCTGCAAGTTTTAATTGTCCTTGCCAATTAAACTGCCAATCTGTTTTGTTGATTTGTCTTGTGTCTTTGCTAAAAGCTGAATAAAATCAGTGTCAAAGATGTCGCCTGAAACCACATTTTCTATGGAGTTCGTCAATTTGTCAATCTCAATACTAACTAATATTTTTTTCTCTTTTTTCACCTGTGAAAGGTACGAAATATATGCCAAAAAACTGTTGATTAAATGCACAAATGTTGCGATTTAGAACTGTCGTCATAGCATGCCGCACAACGGCCCGGGGCATTTGCGAAGGACTAAGGTACGAAGGACTGGCAGCAAAAAAAGTGGTTTCTTTCTCAAATGCCTTGTTGTGAGAAGGCTGCTTTTAATACCAATGTGATTTATATAATATGCCAATATTTTGTAAATCTTATCCCGAATGCTTTCGGGAGTAAATGCCGATGGTATCAAACAAATAGTACAATGAGGCGATGGCCGATATTGGACTATATTGTTTGTCCAATCGGTATAAACCCACTTTTTCGCCCCGGCCCGTTGTGCAAAAGAGAAGGATTGGGAGAGCTTTATTTAATGCGTAAATACGACGCCTGCGAAGCCCACTCTACCATGAAAGGGTAGAAGGGGGCGAGCAGGTTTTGCACAACGGTTTGGCGCTACAAGAAGTTGGCGATTTCCCTGCCTGCCGGCAGGCAGGGGAGACGAAAACTGTCTGCCACCACTGAACTTGATACGAAGCACAAAGCTTCATTTAACCACTGAACCGCCAATTTTTTGTAGGTGCTGTTACCTGCTGGCCTTCTGTCCAACGTGTTGCTGTAGGTCTTGTCAATATTGAGTTTCTGCGTAATTGTCTGCTGTGTATGTCGGGCTGTGTGGTTGTGTATTTTTTTTTGAAGCGTTTGGAAATTTTTTAAAAACAATTTTATCTGCGTTGGCAAAGCAAGCTCATTTGCAATTTTTGGTCCGTGCATTGGCTTGTGCGAATTGCAAATGTGCTTGCTTTTAGGGTTGGTTTATTCCATTTATTCTCGTTTGTAATTCCAAAATTCTTTTTATTAGTTGGTCAAACTTTAACGGTTCTCCGTAAATCATAAATTTTGTCATTTCTACATAATCTCTTTCGTATTCTTTTACAACTCCTTTTGTTGGAATGATGTTGATTTTATTTGGAATATGGTTAGCATAATTAAGTCCTCTTAACGGATTAAACTTTTCTCTATGAGCAACAATGTTGTTGTATAGGTCTGTATTTTGCAATGCTTCAATTCCGTGTTCGGTGTCCATCAATTTTTCCAAGTCATACAGATGCCTTGAAAGTCTGTCAATACGGATTTTTTCAGCTTCCTGTGAAAATTCTTCGTGAAGCAAAAACACTTTTTCTAAAAACGTTCTTTGTGGAAGCACAGTCGGTATTGCAAATGGAACGGTTACAAAACTTTGTTGCGGAAAACTTTCGCTTAAAATTGAGTTGATTTGTCTTTCCTCAATGGGTTCCATCAATGAGCGTGAACTGACTTCTATCAAAACTCTTTGCGGTAAATATTCAGATGTGTCAATTACTGAATTGTAATGAATTTCTATTACCTGTGGGTCTTTATCTGAATCTTTTACTGGTTGAGCAATTAGTTTACATTCATCAATCGCTTTCCATTTAGTGAGTATTTTGGTCAAGTCGTCAAGGAAAGTCGTTGATATAAATTCACAAGATTGTTTCCTTAGATTTTTGATTTGCGTTTTACTGATGTCCCCATCAAAACCAAAAAACTTTCTGTCAATTGCCAAATCGATATCTTCCGAAAATCGTTCTATTAAATTCCAACCTTTGCTTAATGAAGTTCCACCTTTGAAAACTATATTTTTACTGTATGGCAATGAAAAAGATGCGTTCAATGCTAATGTTACCCACCAATCTTTTTCAATCGCTACCGATGGCAAACCAGTTAATTCGGTTGCCTGATTAAGAATTTCTATTCTTCTTTCCTTTGATAATGTTAGCCAATTAGTATTCATCGAATGGATTGTGTTAATATTTTGTTTATCCAAGCTGGTGCAAGTTTGGCATCATTTATTATGTTTTCTATTCTTTCTTTTTTAAGAAGCGTTTTGATTTTCAATCTTGTTTCATTATCTACTTTTGATTGACCAATTGTTTTGAGTGCTTGAATTACTAAACTGCTAATTTCTCCTTGTGCTAATAAATTTTTTGGGCTTGTATTTTTAAAAGTAATTGTTCGTTTTCCAACTTTAATACTTCTTGCTGCTCCATCGGTTAGATAAACTACTTTCATTGGAACTTGGTTTGATAATCCTAATTTATTCAAGGCCTGAACTCCTGTTGGGACAATTCTTGCTTTGTCTCGTCTTGCAATTGCTTTTGCTATATCTTCGGTTGATGGAAATAGAACCCCAAGTTCTTTGTCAATTTTTGGATATAAGTAAATACCGTGAGCCAAGCGAACAAGTATTTCCTTTTCTTTCAACCTTAGCAGTGCTTTCTTAACGCTTTCAGGATTACCATAGTCTAAGAAGTCGTCCACAAAAAGAACGCTTCCTATTGGGTGCGATTTCAGTACTTCAGCAATCTTTTTTTCTACTATTGGACGTTCCATTAAGATTTATTTCGTCCCAAATTTAGAGAATATTTGGGACAAAATTACTAGCTGTCAGATAAATTATAAATATTTTTCTTTCCTGATTTTAGGAATTCAAAAAAGTTTACTTCTTGATACTTGCAGGTTTGGAGTATTGAAAGTAAAATCAAGTGATGTTCTATGTTTTTCTTTGTGAGTGCTTTATAACCACTGAACCGCCAATTTTTTGTAGGTGCTGTTATAGCCAGTGGTTCTTTTCGTCATTGTCCGCCAAGTTTAATAATTTTTCCTTTCTCTTGATGTTCTGTTGGTTCGTCAGTGTCGTCTGAATAGTCAGCGTAAAAGTCAGAATGAACGTCACCTATATAGTCGTGAAAACCCCAACCAATACCCCTTGTGTCGGTAACAACTTTAACTGCACGGTCAGCAAACTTGTCAAGCAGGTTTTCTTTTTTCATTATTGTCAATGCTGCAACATAAGTT
>JBIIPY010000057.1:0-18567 GCA_044342365.1 Ferruginibacter sp.
TTTTACAACATGAAACTGAAAGGTTTAGTTTGGTTTTTCACGATTGCATTGACCCTGATATCCCTTTGGGAATTATCGTACACATGGGTAGTGCGCAACTATGAGGCAGATGTAAAAACGTTGGCTGCAAGGCTCGTTAAAAAGGAAGCCCCCAATGTGTCGCCTGAAGAAAGGGATGCTTTGATAGGAGTTAAAACCCAACGTATTTTAGACAGCACAAAGGAAAAAGAAATTTATCCGGTATTAGGTACAACTTATCAGAAATGTAAAGAAGCTGAGTTGAACCTCGGTCTCGATTTGCAAGGTGGTATCAGTGTAACCATGGATGTTGCATTAGATGGTTTGCTTAAATCGTTGAGTAACAATGCACAGGATCCTGCATTGTTAAAGGCAATAGAATCGGCAAAAGTTAAAAAAGCGAACAGTGAAGAGAACTTCATCAAACTGTTTAGCGATGAGTTCATCAGTCAAAATGGTAAGGACAAATTGTCTGGTATTTTTGCAGGTGCTGGCAAAGATGTAAAAGTTACCGACAATGATCAACAGGTGATTGCTAAGATCAACACCGTTGCGAATGGTGCCATAGAACAAACCTACAAGATCCTTCTAAAGCGTATTGATAAATTTGGGGTAGCTCAACCCAATATTAACCTCGATAAAAACAAGGGTATCATCAACGTAGAACTCGCGGGTATCAAAGACCCTGAACGTGTGAAAGACATTCTTCAGTCATCTGCAAACCTGCAGTTCTGGGAAGTGTACCGTATAGATGAGTTGGCACAGTCGTTACAAACTGCTGATAAAAATTTGCAAAACTACCTCAATGGAATCAACGCCGGTGACACTGCCAAAGCAAATGACACTACACTTGCAAAATTAAACCAGTCGCCCTTTTTCAGGGTTATCAACCCTATTGATGTTCAAACAGACCCTTCTGGGAAACAATATTTTGCTCCTGCCATTGGAACCATTGCATTGCAGGATACTTCTCTTTTTAACACTTACATGAAAAATGAAGTGGTTAAAAACGCATTCCCGTCCAATGTAAAGTTTGTAGTGGGATTAGAAGAAAAAGCTGCAAAAGGCGGTCAGGCTTATTTTCAATTGTATGCGCTTAAAACGCAACCAGGCTCAGAAAAAGCTCCGCTGGAAGGTGATGCAGTTGCCAATGCAAGACAGCAATACGACGACAAAGGAAAACCATCTGTTAATATGATCATGTCTTCTACAGGTGCAAAAGCATGGGCCCGTTTAACTGGTAAAAATATTGGTCGCCCTATTGCGATTGTATTGGACAACATTGTTTACAGTGCACCAAATGTAAACGGTGCCATTGAAGGTGGTAACTCAGAAATTTCTGGAAATTTCACCATTGAACAAGCTACCGATCTGGCACAACTGCTTACCTCTGGTAAACTAGATGCACCAGCTAAAGTAGTAGCTGAACAAGTGGTTGGACCAACCTTGGGAGCGGAAGCTGTAAAAGGTGGTGCCTTGTCATTCGGTATTTCGTTCTTAGTGATCTTCTTATTAATGTTGTTGTATTACAACAGCAGCGGTTGGATCGCTAACATCTCTCTTATCCTCAACTTGTTGTTCACTGTTGGTATTTTGGCTGCATTGGGCTCTACTTTAACAGCAGCAGGTATCGCCGGTTTGGTGCTCACCATCGGTATGGCGGTAGATACCAACGTGGTAATATTCGAAAGAATAAAAGATGAATTGGGCAGAGGCAAAAGCTACCAGCAGGCAGTTAAAGAAGGCTACAGCCTTTCACTTGCTCCAGTACTGGATGCACACGCTACATCATTGATCACGGCCATCATATTATTGTATTTCGGTTTGGGTCCTGTACTAGGATTCGCTACCACTCAAATCATCGGTCTAATACTTTCGTTGTTCTGCGGAATTTTGGTATCAAGAATCATGACTGATTTCTGGACGAACAAAAACCGTCACTTAGAGTATTTTACAAAAATTTCTAGAAGCATTTTTAAAAATGCCAACTACAAGTTTGTAGAATTCAGAAAGGTGGCTTACATCATCTCAGCTGTTATTTTGATCCTTGCGGTATCTACCATTTTTGTAGGATACGAACAAGGGGTTGAATTCAAAGGTGGAAGAAGTTATACGGTTGCTTTTGATAAGGCAGTAAAGAATGATGATGTGAGAGACGATCTGAAAGCCGTATTTGGTGATTTCCCTGTTATTAAAACAGTGGGCGACAACAAACATTTGAACATTACCACATCTTACAGAATTAGTGAAGAAGGGGTGGATGAAGATGTAAAAAACAAATTGTTTACCGGCTTGAAAAAAGTGTTGCCTGCCAATCTCACCTACCCTGAGTTTGCTAAAAATAACATAGAAGGTTTCCAAACCATCTTACCAAGTATCTCAGATGATTTGAAGAGAGGTGCCATCAAAGCCACTATTTTTGCTGTGTTCGCCATCTTCATGTACATTTTTGTACGTTTCAGAGATTGGAGATATTCAGTGGGTACCATCTTCACCTTGTTGCATGACGTGTTGGTAACCTTAATAGTGTTCTCTTTCTTCAAAGACATTGTTCCGTTCCCATTAGAGATCGATCAGCATTTTATCGCAGCGATATTAACCGTAATTGGTTTCTCTATGAACGATACGGTGATTGTGTTCGATCGTATTCGAGAATACAGCAGAGACATGAAAGGCGCTACCAAAGAAACCATCATTAACAAAGCCATTAACCATACTTTGAGCCGTACCATTATGACGTCTCTTACTGTATTCCTCACCGTTTTAATCTTGTTTATCTTTGGTGGTGAAGTAACGCGTGGTTTTGCCTTTGCAATGTTGATTGGTGTAATCACCGGTACCTATTCATCTATCTTTGTAGGAGCTCCAGTATTGTTAGAGTTTGCAAAAGACAGACCATTGGGTGCTGCTAAAGAGGAAAATTTAAAACCAAAAGAAAAAGCGCCAGAACTATAAGCGTTTAAAAATAACTACTAAAAAAGTCCATCAAGTACGATGGACTTTTTTAATGCCTTTAAGAGAAAAATATAAGTTGGTATTGTTTACTATACTGCAAAGCTGGTACCGCAACCACAGGTACTGCTGGCGTTGGGATTTTTAAAAGTGAAGCCACGTGAGTTGAGTCCACCCTCCCACTCTACCTCCATCCCAGCTAGGTAAAGTGTATGAGATTTATCGATGATGCATACTACATCATGAATAGTGAATGTTTCATCTTTTTCGGTAGGTTGATCAAATTCCAAAACATACGTCATGCCACTGCAACCGCCGCCTTTTACGCCTACTCTCAACCGAGAACTTTGGTCGAAGCCTTCCACGGTCATCAACCTTTTAATTTCTTTGATGGCACTTTCGGTGAATTGAACAGGTAAATTGGTAAGTGTTTCCATGATCATTAATTTTTTACAAAAGTACAACGAATTTGAAAAGCGGCTACCCTTCCTACTTGCGAATACAGGAATTTATGACTACCGTAACATTAATGAATTTTGATGACTAAATTTGTACTCTAAACCCATCACATGATTTTATTAGACGCCACTATCTACTACATTCTTATTCCTGCATTGTTCGGTTTTATGTTGGCCATTATTTGGTTACTGGCCGAATTCAGGGGAATGAAGGAAGCCATTTGGCAAAGATTAGATTTGAACAATGAAACGGCCAGGCTACAACTTCAAGCGTATGAAAGACTCACTTTGTTTGCAGAAAGAGCGGGATTAAAAAATTTAGTAAGCAGGTCGGTGGCCAATGCTTACGAAGAAACGGCGCCTTCTATGCACAACCGACTCATTGAAGAAATAAAACAGGAATACGAATACAATACCAGCCAGCAAATTTATGTGAGCAAAGAAGTGTGGAGCGCTGTTACCAAATTAAAAGACCAAAATATTTACATCATCAACCAACTTGCTGCTACCCTACCGCACCAAGCATCAGCATTGGAACTGAGTAAAATTATTTTAGAATATAGCATGACGGAAAAAGCTGAACTCAATAAAATTGTTCTGGATGCGCTTCAGTTTGAAGCAAAAAAAATAATGAAATAAATTTCTTCTCCCATTTGTAAAACTGCTGCCATGTCATCTGATAGTACCATTTACACCGATTCTCAAATTGAAATCAAAAAATTATACAGCAAAGCTGATATCACAAAAACAGATGATGCGATTCCGGGAGCATTTCCTTACACCAGAGGTGTGCAGGCCGATATGTACCGAGGTAGGTTATGGACAATGCGCCAATACGCTGGATTTTCTACTGCAGAAGAAAGCAACAAACGTTACCATTACCTGTTGAGCCAGGGTGTAAGTGGTTTGAGCGTGGCGTTCGATTTACCCACACAGATTGGTTACGACAGCGATCATCCATTGGCAGATGGTGAAGTGGGTAAAGTGGGTGTAGCCATCGACAGTTTAAAAGACATGGAACAATTGTTTGAAGGCATTCAGCTAGAAGACGTTTCAACTTCTATGACCATCAATGCAAGCGGATTTATACTATTGGCATTTTATGTGGCGCTCGCCAAAAAACAAGGTGCCGATTTAAGTAAACTGAATGGCACTATTCAGAATGATATTTTAAAAGAATATGCGGCCAGGGGAACTTATATTTATCCCCCACGCCCTAGCATGCGCATCATCACTGATATATTTGAGTGGTGTAGCAAAGAAGTGCCGAAGTGGAACACGATATCAATTTCTGGTTATCATATCAGAGAAGCAGGAAGCACGGCAGTGCAGGAAATTGCCTTTACATTGAGTAACGGTAAGGCATACGTGCAGGCAGCTTTGGAGAAAGGTTTAGACATCAATGTATTTGGAAAAAGATTGTCGTTTTTCTTCAACGCACACAACCATTTATTTGAAGAAGTGGCCAAATTCAGGGCTGCCAGAAGAATGTGGGCATCTATGATGAAATCATTAGGCGCAACAGATGAAAAAGCCATGATGCTGCGCTTTCACACGCAAACCGGTGGCAGTACCCTCACCGCTCAACAACCTTTGAACAACATCAGCAGGGTAACTATACAAACTTTGGCGGCCGTAATGGGTGGCACGCAGTCGTTGCACACCAATGGCTACGATGAGGCCCTAAGTTTACCAACAGAAGAAGCTGCAAAAATTGCATTGCGCACACAACAGATCGTGGCATTTGAAAGTGGCGTGGCAGAAACAGCCGATCCACTGGCAGGCAGCTATTTTGTAGAAGCGCTCACCAACGAAGTTGAAGCAGCCTCCTGGCAACTGATTGAAAAAATTGATGCCATGGGTGGCAGCATCCCTGCTATTGAAGAAGGATTTATTCAGGATGAAATTGCAGCGAGTGCTTACGAATACCAAAAGAAAATTGAGTCTGGCGATAAAGTAAGTGTGGGCGTAAACAAGTTTCAAACAGCAGAAACCTTCACGGCACCACCATTTACAATAGATGAAAGCATTCAACGTATTCAAACAGAAAAACTCATCGCGTTGAAAGCTGAAAGAGACCAAGCCAAAGTAGCAGAATGCCTCCAACAAATTGAAAGTTTTGCATTGAACGGCGAAAACCTTATGCCTGCTGTGTTAGAAGCCGTAGAGCAATATTGCACGTTGGGTGAAATTGCAGATGTACTTAGAAAAGTTTTTGGGGAATACAGGTAAGAAAGCCAATTTATTTAACCGGTAAAGATTGATTTTTTAAAACGAGTAGTTCGCTAAAAAACTAATGAGGCTCTAGCTTTGGATAAACATTACTCCCAACTCTTCAACATCTGCTGTGCGTCTCTTTTGTGCTGGGCATCATCTTCAGTATTAAGCGGAAATGATTGTAGTGTTTTCAACAAAGCAATGGCCTTTTGTTTCTGCCCGTCTTTGTGGTATGCCTTCGCCAATTCAAGGTAATTGAGAATAAATAATGGCATCAGGGTTTTGGTCTTTTCAAAATACATAATGGCATTTTTTAATGATCCCTCCGGCACACCTCCATAAAATAATCTTGCCCCAGCTCTTTCTAAAGTACTGATGTTACTGATCTCGTAGTTCCATCTACCCAAAATATGCCAGGCCAAATAATTTTTGGGATTGGTTTGCAAGGCAGCATCTACACAGCGTTTGATTTCTCTGGCATTTTTCAACTTTTCCTTACCACTTTTAGTTAGTGATGCCTTACCCAGAATCATGGCATAGCTTACCAATGCATGGTCGTTTTTGGGAGAGATGGCAATTGCTTTTTTAGCAAGCAGCAATGCCTGGTCGTACCACTTGTCTCTGTTGGCTGCAGTGGGCTCACGGGTTCCAATCCTGCTATGCAACTCACTGGCCTTGCTCAATGCATACACATGGTTGGGATAAAGAACCAATGCTTCTTTTAATTTGTTTAACGCAGCCATTTCGTTTGGAATATCTTCCAACCGCTCAGCTTCCTTTATCATGGCTTCTACTTCTTGTGCAAAGGAAGGCAGGGTAAAAAAAAGTAAAGCAAAAAGATGGAGGAATATTTTCATCGCTAAAATGTTTTTTTATAGGTAATGCCCACGGTACCTGTAAAATTTTGGATAGGTGGATTCAATTTTTTCAATGTAATTTCTATGTACTGTATTCTTGGATCGTTGGCATGAATTTCCTCAGAAATTTCCTGTGCCAAAGTTTCTAATAAATGCCGCGGTGTTTGAAAATGCTTTTGCACGATCTCGAAAATACTTACGTAATTAACCGTCTGGTTCATGTTGCTAATGGGGCCTGTTTCTTCAAAGTCAGCTTTCACACTTACTTCAAAGGCTGCCCCCACCGTACTTTCCTCTTCAAACAAACCATGGTGCGCATAAAACCTGCAATTGTCTACTAAAATACTGAAAATAGCCATAGGGTTGTAAACGCTTTATGATATTAATGCAATCCTTTTTCGCCTAAAAATCTTTCCGCATCCAGCGCTGCCATACAGCCACTACCCGCCGCCGTTACTGCTTGTCTGTAAATTTTATCCTGCACATCTCCTGCAGCAAACACCCCTTCTATCTTGGTTTTGCTGGTGCCAGGCGTTGTGAGTATATAACCAGTTTCATCCATATCGAGGTATTCTTTAAAAATACCACTGTTGGGTTCGTGTCCGATGGCTACAAAAAATGCACTTACGGGAACTTCAGTAAGTTGGTGGGTTTGGTTGTTTTTAATGCGTACAGCCTCCACTTTTTTATCGCCCAGAATTTCATCTGTTTCGCTGTTCCAATATATCTTGATATTGGGCGTGCTCAACACCCTGTCTTGCATCACTTTACTGGCGCGCATTTCACTCTTGCGTACGATCATGTGGACGGTGGTACATAATTTAGACAAATACAATGCCTCTTCCGCTGCAGTATCGCCTGCTCCAACAATGGCCACTTCTTTTCCCTTGAAGAAAAATCCATCACACACGGCACAGGCACTCACACCATAACCGTTTAACCGTTGTTCGCTGGGCAATCCCAACCACTTGGCAGATGCGCCCGTGCTGATGATGACTGAATTGGCACTGATCCATTTTTCTTCGTCTACTTCTACCAACAAAGGAAATACGCTGAAGTCTACTTTGGTAGCCATCCCATATCTAATATCTGTTCCCATTCTGGCAGCTTGTTTTTCGAAATGTACCATCATTTCAGGCCCCTGTATGCCTTCTGGATAGCCGGGATAATTTTCTACTTCTGTGGTGATGGTCAACTGCCCACCTGGCTGTATACCCTGATACATCAAGGGTTTTAAGTTGGCTCTTGCTGCATAAATAGCTGCTGTATAACCTGCGGGTCCAGATCCGATGATCAAACAATTTACGTGTTCGCTGATGGTTTTTTCCATGTATATTTTTTATCTTTTGCTGATTTTTATTGTCGCGAAATTAAAGTATTCGCTACTATTTTAGGGAACTATAAAGGTTTTATATGCTGCAGCATATCCACAAAAAACACCCAAGGCCCCGTTACTTACATTGCCCAATACTTTGATGGGTTGCGTAAAAGGATTGCCAATACTACTATAGGCAAATTCCCAGGTATTCCAGAAACGATGTGTTTGCTGGTCTATTTTGCAGAATTTCAATGTTACGGTGTCTGCCCTTCTGTAAAAAAGGCTATCTTCTACAAAAGGTATGTTTCTGTTTATACCCCTCGGCAGCGAAATTTCAAAAGTAGTGCCATCCAATACCTGATCATCAAACACATTTAAACCGGGATAATAAAGATCATTGTTCACACGCGTAAAATACCTGTAATAATCACCCCTGCCTGCAGGATCGGTAGCACGCATGAACATCACCCTGCGGGTGGTATCTACATTGAAGGGCGCCCTTTCAAACCAAATAGAATCGGGAAAAGGTGCTAAACTAGGAATGCTGGTGCTAGCGGTATATGCTTTTCCATCGGCTTCAATATTCATTGTGTAACGCCCATCTAGCGCACCATTAAAAGCGGTAGCTGGATTTGCTGGATTGTTGCTATAAAAATAGGCAAAGATGCCCGGTATCACCGAAATACTGTCTTCTTTTAATAGATGTGTTTGGGTACCATTAGAAATACGTACCGATGCATTTCTCACAAACGAATTGTTGATTGCTGCTGCGTCTAATTGTTGAAAAAAAGAAAAACTTTTGGTAAGCACCACCACCGGTGGCCGTCCGTTTTCAATTTGTGCATCAACCACTAAAACGACTTCCGCCTCATCTAGATCAAAATTGATGTTTTTTTCGCAGGATGTTAAGAGTAAGCCTACAACCAGCAACTGTATCCAATGTTTCATCCGGTAAAGTTAAATTGTTTAAAATTTGAATAATGTTCATCTTGTAAATACAACCAATCGTTAACAGAAAAACAAATCTAGTTGCAGAATGTTGAGTGCGATTTTTTACCGATTAGACAAACAATATAGTCCAATATCGGCTATCGCCTCATTGTACGATTCGTTTGATACCATCGGCATTTACCAATATAAGATTTATAAAATATTGGCATATTATATAAATCACATGGGTATAAGCGGTGGCTTCCAACTTTTATCTACTGTACCTTTTACATAAAAAACGGCGCTGAATCCAGCGCCGTCGATATAAATAGTGATGGATGCTATTAACCCAGATAGGCTTTGAGGGCGCCACTGTAGCGTGCTTTCTGCAAACGTTTGATAGCCCTTTCCTTGATTTGACGGATACGCTCTTTGGTAAGGTCGTATTTTTGTCCGATTTGTTCGATGGTAACACCATTTTCACCATCTAAACCAAAATAAGCGTTTACAATTTCGGCTTCACGTGGACTCAATGATTTCAATACCCTGCGAATTTCATTTTTCAATGAATCATGCATCACGTCTTCATCGGTTTCGTCGCCGCCCTTTAGCAAATCACCCATGGCCACATCTTCTGCTTCATGCACAGGTGCATCTAATGATGTGTGACGGGTGTTACTCTGAAAAATATTGTTGATCTCGGTTTCACTCATCTCCAACAGCTCAGCCAGTTCTTCGGTAGATGGTTCCCTTTCATGTTCCTGCTCAAAAGCCATGTAAGCTTTATTGGCCTTGTTGTAAGTACCAATTTTATTCTGTGGTAAACGTACCAGTCTTCCCTGCTCGGCCAAAGCCTGCAAAATAGATTGGCGGATCCACCAAACAGCATAAGAAATGAACTTAAAGCCTTTGGTTTCATCAAAACGTTGTGCCGCTTTAATTAAACCCAGGTTTCCTTCATTGATCAAATCACTCAAAGACAGTCCTTGGTGCTGGTATTGCTTTGCCACAGATACTACGAAACGCAAGTTGGCCTGTACCAGTTTATCCAAAGCACGCTGATCGCCCATTTTGATCTTCTGCGCCAGAATGGTTTCCTCTTCTGGAGTGATCATAGATATTTTCGAAATTTCCTGCAGATATTTTTCTACCGCCTGTGAATCACGATTGGTTATCTGCGTTGCTATCTTAAGTTGCCTCATTGTATTGAATTAGTTACTAAATATAAACACCCCACATACAATTAAAGTTGTATAACGTTACAAAGTGCTTTTTTATGCTGGAATCCTGTTTGAAATTTGTGTGCAAAAGTAACACGGAATTTCCGTTTTTCATAGTAAATCCAAAAAAATGGAACAACTAGTGTATAAATAATCCATTTCTTGAAATAATTACGTGAATTTTTAGCAAATATTTATCAAAAATGCTGGTTTTTGCAAGAATTTGCAATAGCCAGCTTAATTAATCACTCAAGTGCTTATTTTTGTTTTATGATGATAGACTTACGTTCAGATACTTTTACAAAGCCTACACCTGCGATGTTGGCTGCTATGATGAATGCTGCGGTGGGCGACGATGTTTTTGGAGAAGATCCTACCGTTAATGCGTTAGAAGCTGCTTCTGCTCAATTGTTTGGAATGGAAGCAGCCTTGTTTTGCCCAAGCGGCACCATGACCAACCAAATTGGTATCAAATGCCATACACAACCTGGCCAGGAAGTAATTTGCGACAAAACCAGTCATGTGTACATTTACGAAGGCGGTGGCATCGCTTTCAACAGTGGTTGCCAAGTGAAGCCACTCAAAGGCCTGCTAGGAAAAATTACAGCCGAACAGGTGAAAGCAGCCATCAATCCAGACGATATTCACAAGGCACCAACCGCCTTGGTTTGCCTAGAAAACACCGTAAACAGAGGTGGAGGTGGAACTTATGAATTTGCTGATTTTCATAGCATTAAAGAAGTTTGTATAAATAATAATATTAAGCTGCATTTAGATGGCGCCCGCATCTTCAATGCTATTGTTGCCAACAAGGAAGACCCCATGGCTTACGGCAAAATATTCGACAGTATTTCTGTTTGCCTGAGCAAAGGTTTGGGTGCGCCCATAGGTAGCTTGTTATTGGGCAATGCTGAATACATTAAAAAAGCTAGAAGGGTTCGCAAGGTTTTGGGAGGCGGCATGCGCCAGGCAGGATATATGGCTGCAGCGGGATTGTATGCGTTAGAACACCATATTCAACGATTGGAGTTAGACCATATCCACGCCAAACAAATTGCACATGCGCTTATCCGCAAAAATTTCGTAGGACACATGTTGCCAGTAGAAACCAACATCGTGATCTTTGAAATCTCCCATTCTTTTACACCCATCGAATTTTGTGACTTCATGAAAAAACGAGGCGTTTATTGTTTACCCATCTCCGACACACAAGTGCGAATGGTTACCCATCTCGACGTTCACCAACAGCAAGTAAAAGACCTGCTCGATTTAATTGAGTCGATGTAGTACCTTATTTAAACTATCTAAAATAGCAATTTTATGTTCCCCCGTATTAACCCTTCCAACACAGAAGCATGGAAAGCACTACAACTTCATTTTAATTTGTTTGAGCAGATTAAAATGAAAGACCTATTTTTCAACGATCCGGAAAGATTCGACCAATTCTCTTTGCAACTAGAAGATATTTATTTTGATTATTCTAAAAATATCATCACGGAAAATACCATGGCAGTGTTGTTGGAACTAGCATCGGAGTGTGAACTTTCCAGTGCCATCGAAGCCATGTTTTCTGGTGAAAAAATAAATGGTACCGAAGGAAGGGCCGTGCTTCATACCGCCTTAAGAAACTTTTCTGGCAGTGAAGTGATGGTAGATGGAAAAGATGTAATGCCCGAGATCAAAGCGGTTCAAACACAGATGAAAGATTTCTGTGAAAAGCTCCACAGTGGCGCATGGACAGGTTATACCGGTAAAAAAATAAAGTATATTGTCAACATCGGTATTGGAGGCAGTGATTTAGGTCCGGTAATGGTAACCGAAGCCCTCAAACCTTATTGGGTAGACGGCATTCAGCCTTATTTTGTAAGCAATGTTGATGGAACACATATTGCAGAAACACTCAAAAAAGTATCTGCCGAAGAAACTCTTTTTTTGATAGCGAGTAAAACATTTACTACGCAGGAAACCATGACCAACGCTCATACTGCCCGCAATTGGTTTTTAGAGCAGGGCGCATCTGAAGCTGATATTGCCAAACATTTTGTGGCGCTGAGTACCAACAAAATGGATGTTGAAAAATTTGGTATTGATGCAGCCAACATGTTTGTTTTTTGGGATTGGGTTGGTGGAAGATACAGCCTTTGGAGTGCCATTGGTTTGTCAATCGCTGCCAGCATAGGCTACAATAATTTTGAAGAATTGTTGAAAGGTGCACACAGTGCAGATCATCATTTTAAGAAAACCCCATTCGAAGAAAACATCCCCGTCATCATGGCACTACTCGGTATTTGGTACCGTAATTTTTTCAAGGCAGATACGGAAGCCATCCTACCCTACGACCAATACTTACATCGTTTTGCCGCTTATTTTCAGCAAGGCAATATGGAGAGCAATGGGAAATATGTAGACAGGAACGGAGAGAAAGTGAGTTATGAAACTGGTCCGGTTATTTGGGGAGAACCGGGTACCAATGGTCAACACGCCTTTTATCAGTTGATTCACCAGGGCACTTCTATGATACCCTGCGATTTTATTGCAGCAGCACAATCACACAATCCCATTGGCGATCACCAAGAAATATTGATCAGCAATTTTTTTGCCCAAACAGAGGCTTTGATGGCTGGAACAGATCACGAAAATCCATTCAGGGTATTTGAAGGAAACAGACCCACGAACTCTTTCTTGATTAAAAAAATAACGCCGTACACACTGGGGCAACTGATTGCATTGTACGAACACAAGATTTTTGTGCAGGGTGTCATCTGGAATATCTACAGTTTCGATCAATGGGGAGTAGAATTGGGAAAGGTTTTGGCCAATCAAATTTTGCCAGAATTAAAAGGATCAGCCGAAATCAGTTCTCACGATGCCTCTACGAATGGGTTGATTAATTTATACAAATCACTCAGATAGTTTAAAAAATAGAAGTTCATTAAGAGTACCATGTATAAATTCAAATGATTACCCTTGAAATGTTTTGTTCTAACAATGGTGCTCCTTAGAATGTCGGCTTTTGCATATTCAAAACCAATGCAGCAAAACCAGTTGCAGATTCCAAACAAAGCATCCCCCAAAAAAAATAAAAAGATTCGGTATCCTATCGTCAAAAATAAGCGTGATCTACATTATTCCAACCTTGAATGTTTGGTTGTTGCCGGCTAATACCGATTGGACAAACAATATAGTCCAATATCGGCTATCGCCTCATTGTACTATTTGTTTGATACCATCGGCATTTACTCCCGAAAGCATTCGGGATAAGATTTATAAAATATTGGCATATTCTATAAATCACATTGGTATAAAAAACGCCCCAAGAGGAGCGTTTTTTTATTGCGATTGTAAATAATATTATTTGATTACCATTTGTCAACTTCTTCAGTACTTCCATTGTCTAATGGGGTATGGTCTTCTTCTGCAGCAACTGTATTTTCCGGTGCAAGTGTTTCTTCTGTTTGTTCTGCAACTACAGTTTCTTCATTGGTGGTAACTTCTGCAGTTGGAGGGGTATAAACACCCTCTTCTCCTTCGTAAGGAGTATCGTGGTTGAAGGCATCAAAATCAAAATCGGGCATCAGATCTGTCTTCACATAATCTACTGCCTCGGTTAACCCTTTCATAAACTTATTAAAATCTTCTTTGTACAAAAAGATCTTATGACGGTCATACCCATCTGAATCAAAACGTTTGCGACTTTCGGTAATGGTTAGGTAAAAGTCATTGCCACGGGTTTCTCTTACATCAAAAAAGTAAGTTCTGCGTTTCCCTGCTTTTATGCGTTTGCTATAAACGCTGTCCATTTTTTTGTCGTTGTTTTCGTACCCCACTGTTGTTTGTTTAATTGATGAATTGATTTTTAAAGACCCTAGCAAAGATAAAATTGTTTTTGATATGGCAAAATTTATACAGAACCAGTTTTTTACTGATTTAGAGGGGATTCGAACGAGGAGCCTTCATTTTGTTGCTGTCTCATAAACATCTCGGCATAAATACCATTCTGCGCCAATAATTGCTGATGGGTTCCCTGCTCTGCAATAGCGCCATCCTGCATTACAATGATCTTATCAAAATTGAACAATGCAAAAATTCGATGTGTAATAATTACCGCCGTTTTGTTTTGCAGGTACTCGTAAAGGTTGGCAATGATGGTTTGTTCGGTTCGAGCATCCACCGCACTTAGACAATCATCAAAAATTACAATATTAGGATCTTTGATCAATGCCCTTGCAATAGAGATGCGTTGCTTCTGACCACCGCTCAAGGTAACACCTCTTTCGCCCACCATGGTATCCATTGCATCGGCAAATACAGCAATTTCATTGTAAATGCTGGCTTTGCGGGCTGCTTCATCCACTTCAGCATCAGTGGCATTCGCTTTTCCAAATCGGATGTTGTTGCGAACCGTGTCGCTGAACAAAAAAACATCCTGTGGCACATAGCTGATCTGGCTGCGCAAGTTGCTCAATAAAATACGCCGAATATTTTGATCATCGTACAAAATTTGACCCTCACCTACATCATACATTCTTAGCATGAGCTGCGCCAGGGTCGACTTTCCTGAACCAGTTTTTCCTACGATGGCAATCTTCTCTCCTTTTTTTATGTGCAACGAAAAGTTTCGAATGGCTGTAATGCCGGTATGTGGATAGGTGAACGTGACTTTATCAAACTGAATATTGCCTTCCAAATCATGAGGGGCGGCATTGGAAGCATCTTCTATAACTGGTGTTGATTGTAAAAACTCATTGATCCTTCTTTGGGAAGCCACTGCCCTTTGGGTCATACTGGCCGTCCAACCGATGGCACTTACCGGAAAAGTAAGCATCTGGATGTACATCACAAACTCTGCGATTTTCCCAACGGATGCACCTTCTACCCCATTGATCACATCTAACCCCCCCACCAATACGGTGGTTAAAGTACTCAGCCCAATCAGCAAAGCCATGCTAGGAAAATAAATGGCTTCCGTTTTGGCCAAGCTCAAGGCATTGTTTTTATAGGCTTCGCTGTTTTCGGAAAAATAACGTGACATCGATTTTTCTTGAACAAACGATTTGATGACACGTATACCAGAATAAGACTCCTGTGCATTGCTGGTTAAAGTGCTGAGCAAAGCTTGTATCCGCTCACTTTTTTTATTGATAATGGTATTTACGAAATAGATGGCAATGGCTAAAATGGGCAGTGGACTCAACGCTACTATACTGAGTTTTACGTCTGCTTTCAACATGAAAAACAAACTAAAGCCAATCACCGCTGCCAAGTTGATGAAGTACATGATGGCGGGCCCGGTGTACATGCGCACCCTGCTTACATCTTCAGATATTCGGTTCATCAGATCACCCGTGCTGTGTGTTTTATAAAACTGCGTATCTAATTTTTGATAGTGTGCAAAAATTTCATTCTTCTGTTCATACTCAATATGGCGGCTCATCACAATAATGGTTTGCCGCATCAAAAACATGAACAAACCACTAATCACGGCCAAAATAATGAGGATGATGCCTGCGTACAAAATTTTATTACCGAACGATTGTACTTCAAAGCTGTTGATGACCGCTTTTACAATGATGTCGTAATTGGCATTGGCATCACTTAAATTTTTGCTGTTGAGTGCGTTGTTGTCAATTGCTTTCACTACTGTGTTCACCACATAACCGGTTATTTGCGGTGAAAGAATTCTGAAATAGTTGGTGAGAATAACAAACAGGATTCCAAGAAAAAAACGGCGTCGGTATTTCCAAAAATATTTATTGAGGCTCGAGAGCTGCTTCATATGCTGCGAAATTAGTCAATCGATCTTACCCAATAAAATAAACCCTTGCAGATGGGGCAAGGGTTTAGCAAGTTGATATAATATGTGGGAGCTTTAAAAACTTTGTACCAACCTAATGCCGGGGGTGACCGATTTAAAAAAGTCTTTTAGATACAATACCGGCTGAATTTTAGTTTTGCCTTCAAACAACGACAAAGTACCCGCGCTGATCCTTGAGATCCCTTTTTCATACATATTTCCTTTGGGCGAGAAGAGATGTGCCACACTGAAGTTGAACAAATCATAATTAGCTTTGGTTATTTTGTTGTCCTTGATATAACCTCGAGCATAATTAAATGTAACAAAAGGATTTATATAGGTTCTGTTGTTACCAGCAAGGTCTCTTTCAAAACTAAAGTGATTTTCTACGCTGAGGCCAAATTCTCTTTTGATATTTTTACCACCAAGAATAACAGCGGCTCCAATGGTAATGGAGGGTACAAAACTGTTTTTGTAATTCTGAAAATCTACGCTTGCTCTAAGCGTTAGATAATCACCCCCAGCATTGTAACCACGGATGGAATTTGCTTTGATGGTAGGATCTGCCAACGGACTGTAACTTTTGTCATCATTGTTATCCCACTTTTTCTTATTAACGTTTTCCTGAATCGATTTTATTTTTTGATTGAGTACATCGTTCATATAAACGGAGATGTCGCTCACCTGGTTGAGTAAAAAACGAACCTTGTAATAGCGGGTATCATCAAATGCTTTTCTGAGCGGATACTTGGCAACAAAATTTACTTTTCCTACAAAGTTGATGGTATCCTGAGCTGTTTTCAAACTGGAAACTTCGTCGTTTACAAACACAAAACTTTCTGCTTTGGGCAGGTATTGATAGAACCGAAGTTTGCGTTGTTCGGAACTGCTGATATTATAATCTATTCGTTTGATGGTTTTGTCGTCTGTAAGGGAATCTTTAAAAAAACGGAGGTCTTGTAGAAATCCATAAATGATGGAGTCCATGTTTTTGATTTCATTCAGATCATTGATATCATTCACAAAAATTTCTACTTTGTTTCCTTTGCCCATGTCTAACCAAAAATAACGGTTGGTGCTGTTGGGCGGAATATCGAAAGGATATTCGTTGCTGGGTTGCGACTGGGCAAAACTTGCCTGGTTGATGCTGCAGATGAGCATCAATCCAATAAATAATTGTTTCATGGCTATACTTTAATGTTTAAGGAAAAAGTTTGATTCTAATCAGATTGTCTTTGTCTTTTGATGTAGGTTCAACGTTGCTTTTACCGTACACTTTACGTGTAGGTGTGTTCACCGGAAAATAGGGTTTCCCTTCTTGTGCTGCAAGGTCGGCACTGCTGCCGGGATAATTGAGTTCGTTTAAATGCAGCAGTTTCAATTTTTTAGGTTTGATCTCCGTCATTACTTGAGTGGAAGCAGGTTGATTATCAATTGTAGCAGGCCGAATGTTTACAGTCATTACCGGCGCTTCAACTGGCAAAAGCATTGCGGAATCTTTTTTAAGTAGAAACACTTTCTGCTGTCTAGAAGGTTTTACGACTATTGCTGGCTGTGTATGGGTGTTTGTGATTGGTAAAGTGGTTATTTCTACCATATTCTCTGTCATAGTTGCCGGCACTGTTGTTGATTTTACAGAAGTGGGTTGTACCATTTCCTTTACGGATTGATTCGACAAAAAGTAAACACAGCAAAAAATCATGCTAATAACAGCAGCTGCGGCCAGCCAGTAGATCCCTCTTTTTTTAGCAGGTGTTGGTGCTTGCAATTGTTTTTGTTGAAATTGCTCCCAACGCAGTTCCTGTTCAACCGGCTGGGTTGTTTCTTCAAACTGATCGAGCCTTTGGCGCCAGCTTGGTATGTTATCGATGCTGTTGTTTTGCATAATAGGCTTCTGTTGATTGTAATTTTTTTTGTAACAATAATTTTGCTTTGTTCAACTGCGATTTGGAGGTTCCTACGTTAATACCAAGGCTGGAAGCGATATCTGAATGTGACAATCCTTCTATCACAAATAAATTGAAAACGGTGCGATAGCCAACAGGCAGTTGAACAATGAGTTCAAATATTTCTTTGGTTGACAGTCGATCCAGTACATCTTCATCTAACGTACAGTTTTCTGCTTCGGTTTCCGAAACGGTTTTAAACGCTTGTTGTTTGCGTAGAAACATCAGGCATTCGTTGATCATGATTCGTTTCATCCAGCTGTAAAAGGCCGCATCGTTTTCATATTTAAAAGAAGGAATTGCTTTGAATAATTTTAAAAACCCATTTCCCATCATTTCTTCGGCATCTTCTACCGTTTTTACATACCTGCGACAGAGTGTCAGCATCTTTCCAGCATATTGCTGAAAGATGATTTTTTCTGCCGATCGGCTGTTGTTTTGTGCTTCCCTAATTAAATCTGCTGTTGTCATATATATTCCTTCCGTCTAAAGATATAAATGCAAACACAGAAGTAAGGGTTGCCTACTGTTAAAAATATAAATGGTTGAGTCGTAGCATTAGCGTGCCCTATAATTTTACATTGATAGGTTTCTCCCATTCGGCTATTGTAGAATTACAGAATCCGCCACTAACAATTAAACGACAGCCTGTGTTGAAAATAGGCAAAGCAGCCACCGAATTGTTACAAAAGCCAATAGAAAAAAAATACCCTTAACACAATTCGATAACAGGGTAATTTGCAACCAATCATTTTTTACAGACCTTCGTTGCTACAAGGCAGTTAGACGTTTATAAAATACCAAAAAATATTTTTCATTAAATGATCAATAGAAACACTTTACACAAACTTTTGTAA
>JBIIPY010000075.1:0-13971 GCA_044342365.1 Ferruginibacter sp.
TGTAAAAAAACATTTCTCTATGAACGATCTCAAACTCAAAGTGTACGAAGCCTGTATTAAAGAATTGGGCGATAAAGTGGCTGCAGTGCAAAAGGTACTGGCAGATTTGCATCACAGTGCCGCCAATGAAACAAAAAGTACAGCGGGCGATAAACATGAAACGGCGTTGGCCATGTTGCAATTAGAGCAAGAAAACAAACGACAACAGTTGAGGTTATTGCAGCAGCAACAGGCGGTATTGAACAGAATAGAACTGCCGATACCTCCACAACAAATTGGATTAGGCACATTGGTAAAAACCAACAGTGTTTATTTTTTTATTGGGGTGGCCTTGGGGAAATTAATGGTAGATAACCAAATGGTTTATGTGATATCTCCCGAATCGCCTTTGGGAAAATTGTTCTTGGGAAAGTTACCCGGTGATGCCGTGAGTTTTTTGAAAACGACTTATTTGGTAGAAGGAATTGAGTGAAATTATTTGAGATGTTATCTCAGCTCCGATTTCTGAGAGCGGATTATATTAGAGTATGAAGAAAGAGTATTTCGCCTTCGGCAAAACCTAATTAGCCACTAAGACACTAATATTTTATTCCTTCGGAATAAAAGTAACTTGACAGTTAATCATACAGTTGTGAATTTAATATTTTCGAAGCAAATCCTTCGTGACTTTGTGGCTTTGTGGCCTTATTCGTTTGCGTAGCAAATCCATTTAAATTTTTATAGATGATACAGACGGAAAGCAAGGCCGAAGCGGCACCTTCAGATTGTTATAAACATAAACTTGCCCTTCTCAGTAGAAATCACTTAATTTGAAATAAAAAATTATGGCAACAACTAAATTAACAGTAAACAACAATGGCTCATTAAAGGTAGACGGTGATTTTGAGCTGGTAGACAGAGATGGCAACCCTTACGATTTGGGTGGAAGAACCATCGTCTCTATTTGCAGATGTGGTTTGTCTAAAAACAAACCATTTTGCGATGGCTCACACAACGGGCATTTCGAAGATGAAGCCGTTGCATTTGCACTACCACCTAAAAAAACAACCTAACACAAACTTGATGTTCCCTCAACTACAACACGTGTTGTTTGATTCAAATGGTAAGATCATTCGAAAGGGATCTGTATCGAATCGGTTGTTTGAATTTAGGTTGAGCATGGTTGGATTTCCAGCAGGTAATTATGAATTGTAAATGGGTTCTACTTCCGAAAAATTTTCGGTGGTCTAAAAAAAAAATAAAGTACCATTTAATACCGGTTGGAAAAAGATATAGTCCAATATTGGCTATCGCCTCATTGTACTATTTGTTTGATACCATCGGCATTTACCACTCTAAGATTTATAAAATATTGGCATATTATATAAATCACATTGGTATTAAAAGCAGCCTTCTCACAACAAGGCATTTGAGAAAGAAACCACTTTTTTTGCTGCCAGTCCTTCGTACCTTAGTCGTTCGCAAATGCCCCGGACCGTTGGTGGTAATTTTTTTGACACTCCATTCCAAATGTAAACTTTGACGAAATAGTCACAAAAAATAAAGTTGCTCTATTGAACTACTTTTGTATATTTACATTGTGAGCGCAGTAAAAAAATATAGAACAATCATAACCTTTAAGGATTACTTCGAAGAGTTTATAAAAAAGCAACGACAAAAAGTAAAAGAAAAGATTATTTGGACATTTTTACTCATTGAAGAAGTTCAACAAGTTCCCGAAACTTACCTAAAACATTTGGAAGGTACAGACGGCCTTTATGAAATCCGCGTCCAGCTTGCCAGTGACATTTTTAGGATTTTCTGCTTCTTTCATGAAGGGAAATTAGTTGTACTAGCAAATGGGTTTCAGAAGAAAACCCAAAAGACACCTAAACAAGAAATTGCGAAAGCTTTAAAAATAAAGGAGGAATATTATGAAAGCAAAAAGTAATACAAAGACACTCGTCCAATTAATAGACGAACAATATGGAAAAAAGGGAACGCCAAAAAGAGATAGATTCGACAAAGGATATGAGACTTTCAAATTAGGGGCAATGATACACGAAGCAAGACTAGAAAAGGGTTTGACGCAGGAGCAACTTGCTGAAAAATGTGGAACAAATAAAGCATACATTTCTAAGGTTGAAAATGACATAAAAGATGTACGGATTTCAACTCTACAAAAAATCATTGAGGTTGGACTAGGTGGACAACTTAATTTATCTGTAACACTCTAACAGAATCTCAAACTAAAACTGCCACCAACTCGGTTTGGCAATATGGCGGGGTTACGAATATATTTTCAACTTTTTTTTGGCTATCAGAAGCAGTCCGGGCTAAACTTTTACTATTGAGCTTTAGTTGATATCTTCAACATTAGTAATTCTATTCGGCTTCGGTTCAGGCTGACCGTTTTCAAAATGCCGCCACATCGTCAAGCCGTATCTATTGTGCAAAAGCTGCTCGCCCCCTTCTACCCTTTCATGGTAGAGTGGGCTTCGCAGACGTAGTATTTTCGCTTTAAAGAAAGCTCCCAATCCTTCTCTTTTGCACAACGGCCCGGGGCGAAAAAGTGGGTTTATACCGATTGGATGGACAAACAATATAGTCCAATATCGGCTATCGCCTCATTGTACTATTTGTTTGATACCATCGGCATTTACTCCCGAAAGCTTTCGGGATAAGATTTATAAAATATTGGCATATTATATAAATCACATTGGTATTAAAAGCAGCCTTCTCACAACAAGGCATTTGAGAAAGAAACCACTTTTTTTGCTGCCAGTCCTTCGTACCTTAGTCCTTCGTAAATGCCCGGGCCGTTATGTGTAATCCCCCTACCGTAAAAACAGCTGAGTTTTTGAGCTAACGGTGGACAAAAATTTTGAAAATCAATAAAAGCATAACTTATTGATTTTCAAAAATATATTTTGACGTTAGTCATAACCTTAGGACGACAATAGTAATACTAAAGAAATCTAAAAATAAGTTATGAGCAATATACCATTCCAAACTATTAATTGGGAATTGATTGAAAAGATAGAACACAAAGGAGAGACGGGGGTGGCATTTTGGCAAACCATTCTATTTGATGGATTAAGAATTAGACTTGTTGAGTATTCAAGTGGGTATCTAGCAGACCACTGGTGTCAAAAAGGTCATATTGTGCATTGCTTGGAAGGAAATTTCTATAGCGAACTTAGCTCTGGTGAAAAAATAAAGTTATGTAAAGGCGAAACTTATATTGTTTCTGACGAACTCAGCTCTCATCGTTCTATCTCAGAGAAAGGTGTTAAACTCCTTATTATCGATGGAGATTTCTTAAAACATAATTACTCAATATGAAAAAAGCAGTAATAGTAGCATTTGACAAGTTCACAGACATCGATATTTTTTTAGCATGGGACTTACTTAACCGAGTTAAATTTCGTGACAAAGAATTTCAAGTAAAAATTGTTGGGACAGAAACGACCCATAAATCAGTATGTGGGATTGACCTTAAAACTCATGGACTAATTGAAGAGTGCAATGATGCAGACCTTGTATTTTTTGGAAGTGGACCTGGGACAAGAAACGTTATCAAGGATGACCTTTATTTAAAACGCTTTAACCTAGACCCAAGCCGACAAATAATTTGTTCAATGTGTTCAGGTGCTCTAATAATTGCAGCACTTGGACATTTAACTGGACTTTCCGCAACAACTTATCCGACTGCCTTTGAAGCTTTGAAAAATTATGGAGTTGACGTTCTTGAAGACAAACATTTGGTAACACATGGTAACGTTGGGACAGCTGCAGGTTGTTTGGCAGCAGTTGACTTAGTTGGTTGGGCAATTGAAAAACTTTACGACAAAAAAGTTAGGGAAGACGTTATTGCATCTGTTTTACCAATTGGACAAGGACAAGTATGCATATACTAGCAGACAGAAGAAAGGCTACACATAATAGCACATTGGCAATAGGCGGAGTTTCGTCTCCGCTTGACAGTTTTGTGGTAGCCGAAAGTTCAGCTCTCCGAACTAACTTTTGTGTTGAAAAGCCCGCCCATCGACAATCTGCAAAAGGTTATAGGCAAGCGTAACAGACGATACAATAACCATTAAACTGACTGAAATTTATCGAAACGATAGAAAAACTTATAAATTCAACAACGATTTTATTTACCCACACGACAGCCCAACACTTCGTGTTTTATTTTTTTGCAGACCCGCATTTTAAAACCAATTTTAACCAACGCCTCGCCAATTAATTGTATTTTGCAGGAAAGAATTTGAATGAATAAATGATAGATAAAAAGACGCTTTCTGAACGAGATATTTGCACAAAGTTTATTACTCCTGCGGTTGAAAAATCGGGTTGGAATAGATTGACACAGCTATTGGAGGAAGTTTCGTTCACAGACGGAAAAATATATGTTAGAGGTAAACTGACAGCAAGAGGAAATCAAAAACGTGCCGACTACATTCTGTATTACAAACCCAATATTCCTATTGCAATAATTGAAGCTAAAGACAACAAGCATTCTGTAAGAGCAGGTATACAACAGGCTTTAGACTATGCTCAAATACTCGACATTCCTTGTGTTTTCAGCAGCAACGGCGACGGCTTTTTATTTCACGACCGCACAGCAACAGACGGAAACATAGAAACTGAAATTGGAATTGACGACTTCCCTACTCCCGAGCAACTTTGGGAGAAATACAAGAAATACAAAGGCATCACAACGCCAACAGCTGAAAAGATTGCTTCTCAAGATTATTACTTTGACGGCACCAACCGCAAACCAAGATACTACCAACAAATTGCCGTTAATAGAACAGTTGAAGCAATTGCCAACGGACAGAACCGAATTATTTTGGTGATGGCAACAGGAACTGGGAAAACCTATACGGCTTTCCAAATCATTCACCGGCTTTGGAAAAGCGGAGCAAAAAAACGCATTCTGTTCTTAGCCGACCGAAACGCATTGATTGACCAAACTCGAAGAGGCGACTTCAAACACTTTAAAGATAAAATGACGGTGGTAAAACACCGTCAAATTGATAAAAGCTATGAAATTTATTTGGCTTTATATCAAGGCTTATCGGGCACAGACGAAGATTCAAATGTTTACAAACAGTTTTCGCCTGACTTCTTTGACCTGATTGTTATTGATGAGTGCCACAGAGGCAGTGCAAAAGAAGACAGCAGTTGGAGAGAAATATTATCCTATTTTAAAAATGCTACGCATATTGGTTTAACAGCCACTCCGAAAGAAAGCAAAGAAACAAGCAACACTGAATATTTTGGCGACCCTGTTTACACGTATTCATTGAAACAAGGAATTGACGATGGTTTCCTTGCTCCTTATCGTGTGGTTAGAATTGGTTTGAATGTGGATGCTGAAGGTTGGCGACCAGACCAAGGCAAAACTGACAAAGACGGCAATGAAGTTGAAGATAGAGTTTATAATCGCAAAGACTTTGACCGCAATTTAGTTATTGAAGAACGAACAGAATTGGTTGCAAAAAAACTTACTGAGTTTTTAAAAGGCTACGACCGCTTTGCAAAAACGATTGTGTTTTGTGTGGACATTGACCACGCTGAACGAATGAGAACAGCCTTAGCCAAACAAAATGCTGATTTGGTTGCAGAGAATTACAAATACATCATGCAAATAACTGGTGATAATGACGAAGGAAAACGTGAATTAGACAACTTCATCAATCCTGAAGAAAAATATCCGGTGATTGCCACCACTTCCGAATTAATGACTACTGGTGTAGATGCACAAACTTGTAAAGTAATTGTGTTGGATGCCAACATCAATTCAATGACCAAGTTCAAACAAATTATTGGTAGAGGAACTCGTATCAATGAAGAATACGGAAAACTATATTTTACCATTCTTGATTTTAGAAACGCAACCGATTTGTTTGCCGACAAAGATTTTGATGGCGACCCAATTCGTGTAAAACCAGTTTCGCAAGACGATGATTTGTCATTGGTAGTAATTGAAGAAGAAGAAAACACACTTACCGTTTTAGACGAAGCCACAGGTGAAGAAGTTGTATTTGAAAAAGCAAAAATTCGTTATCCCGATGGTTCAACCTTAGGTGGTAATTGGGTTGTAAGAGACCCTGAATCCAAAAGAGAAAAGGTGTATGTAAACGGTGTAGATGTTTCTGTTTTGGTGAGCCGTGAAATGTATTTTGACCAACACGGAAAACCCATTACAACCAGTTTAAAAGATCATACCAAAGAAATCATAAAAGCAAAATTTGCTTCGCTTGATGACTTTTTAAACAAGTGGAACACCACCGACCGCAAAGAAGCCATTATTGCGGAATTGCAAGAACAAGGTGTAATGGTTGAAGCCTTGTATGATGCCGTTAACAAAGAAGTAGATTTGTTCGATTTGATTTGCCATGTTGCATTTGACCAACCACCATTAACCAGACAAGAAAGAGCCAACAACGTAAAGAAGCGAAACTATTTTACAAAATATGGCGACCAAGCCAAAAAAGTATTAGAAGCATTGTTAGATAAATATGCAGACGAAGGAATTACTAACATTGAAAGCATAGAAGTATTGAGAGTAAATCCATTTGATGAATTTGGTTCGCCAGTAGAAATCATCAACGAGTTTGGTAGCAAAGAAAAATATTTGCAAGCAGTAAAAGAATTAGAAATTGAATTGTATAAAACAGCGTAAAAGATGAACAATTCTCAAATTATCATATATCAAACAGAAAGCGGACAGACAAAAATTGATGTCAGGCTTGAAAATGAGACCGTTTGGCTTACCCAAAAGTCGATGGCAGAATTATTTCAAACAACTGTGTCGAATGTAAATATTCACCTTAAAAATATTTTTGAAGAGGGCGAATTAGACCCTAATCGAACTATTAAGGATTTCTTAATGGTTCGAATGGAAGGTAACAGGGAAGTAAACAGGAACATTGATTTTTATAACCTCGATGCCATTATTTCCGTGGGATATAGAATAAAATCAAAGACCGCCATGCATTTGGCGAATTGTACGAAACCATTTTAAAAGAATTGCAAAGTGCTGGCAAGAGCGGTGAGTTTTATACACCCAGAGCCATTACACAATTCATTACCGAAACAATCAACCCACAATTGGGCGAAAAAGTGCTTGACCCTGCTTGTGGAACGGGTGGTTATTTGACTTGTGCTATTGAGCATTTAAAGAAACAAGCCAAAAATGTAAAAGAGCGCAAAAGCATTGAAGACAACATTGCGGGTTGGGAATACAAACCATTACCGTATCTATTGGCTACTACTAATTTGATTTTGCACGACATCGAAATTCCCAACATTAAATTTGGTGATGCTTTAGACCAACCCTTAAGCAACTTTACCGAAAGGCACCGAGTAAATGTAATATTGGCAAATCCTCCATTTGGTGGAATTGTAGCCAACAACAACGAAACCAATTTTCCGCAAACGTACCGTACCAAGGAAAGTGCCGACTTGTTTTTAATCTTGATGATTCATTTACTAAAGCAGGATGGAAGAGCAGGAATTGTATTGCCTGATGGCAGTTTAACTGGCGATGGTGTTAAACAGCGCATCCGCCAAAGATTGTTGGAAGAATGCAACTTACATACCATTATACGTTTGCCAAATTCCGTTTTTCAACCTTATGCAACGGTGGCAACCAACTTATTGTTTTTTGACAAAGGCCAACCCACAAAAGACATTTGGTATTACGAACATCGTATGCCCGAAGATTATAAAGCATACAGCAAAACAAGACCTATACAAGTAAAGGAATTTGAACCTATTAAAAAGTGGTGGAACAAAAGAAAGGAAAGTGACATCTGTTGGAAAGTAAACATCAAAACCATTATTGAACGTGGTTATGATTTAGACATTAAAAACCCAACAAAAAAGGAAGAAGAACAAGAACACAGCAGTATAGAATTAATTGAAATGCTCAAAGGCAGCTTTAAAAAGAGCAATCATTTATTAGACCAACTAATTAAAGAAATAAAATGAGCCTAATGAGAATTGATGAAATATTTAGTTTTGAAAAAGGCATACTTCAAAGTTCAAAGTGTGTACCTGGAGATTTTGATTTTATAACGGCTTCATCTGATTGGAAAACACATAATGAATATACACACGACTGCGAAGCCTTAATCTTTGCTGCGGCTGCATCGGGTTCGTTAGGTAGGACACATTATGTGAATGGAAAGTTTGCTTCAAGTGATTTGTGTTTTATCATTACGCCTAAAGACCAAGAGAACTTAGCAGTTGATTTAAAATTTTATCATATACTTTTCAATGAATTAAAAGATGAAATTGTAAGGAACACAAAAGCAGGCACATCAAAAGAAGCTATTGGTTTAAGCAGTTTTGGAAAATACGAATTGCCCTATTTTGATATTGACACTCAAATTGAAATCAAAAATCGATTCGTCAATTCAGAGGAAATAAAATCAAGTTTAACAACGGAATTAAATCAACAAGTCGGTTTAGTAAAAAAACTCCGCCAACAATTATTGCAAGATGCTGTGCAAGGAAAATTGGTTGAGCAAAATAAAAAAGACAAACCAGCAAGTGAATTACTCAGAAAGATAAAAGCCGAAAAAGAAAAACTGATTGCTGAAAAGAAAATTAAACAAGGAAAAATTCAAGAAGCCGAAAAGCAAGAAGAACTAATTTTTGATATTCCTAAAAATTGGACTTGGTGTACATTGGATGAAATATCAAAAAACATAACTGACGGTACACATCAAACACCAACATATACAAAGAGTGGCAGAATATTTCTTTCAGCACAAAACATTAAACCGTTCAAATTTATGCCCGAAGAACATAAGTTTGTTTCGGAAGAAGCATATGAAGATATTATCAAAAACAGAAAACCTGAAAAAGGAGATATTCTAATTGCTCGTGTTGGTGCTGGTATTGGAGAGGCCGCTGTAATAAATCAAGATATTGATTTTTGTTTTTATGTTAGTTTGGGTCTGGTTCAACCTTTTAAAGATTTTTTAAATACTGATTATTTGACATTAGTTATCAATTCACCGTATGGCGTTAAATATGCAAAAGGAAACATTTCAAGTAAAGGCGGTTCAGCAGGGAATTTTAATCTTGGACGTATTCGTTCGTTTCTAATTCCTTTACCTCCATTAGCAGAACAAGAAAGAATAGTTCAGAAAGTTGAAGAGCTAATGCAGTATTGTAATGAGTTGGAAACAAGTATCAAACAAAGTGAATCACAAAATGAAAAATTACTGCAACAAGTTTTGAGAGAAGCGTTGAGGAAAGAACCAGTTGGGGTTTAAAAAATAGGAAATCTTAACTGGCTCAGGTGTTCCGTTATGATCACAGGTGTCTATTAATTCTACCGGATTCACAGACACCTGTGGACTGCCGAAGCTGATAACAGGCGCTAGTGGATTTTTTAAACTATTATTTCAGTGAGCCATTTTTTGTTTGAGCTCAACTCAATATAAAAGCATCTATATATGCAAAATATTTTTGGAAAAAATATCTGGTTTTTCAATAACGGCCAAAATGTGCCAGATGGCGATTTGTCAAGAAACTGGGAAGCTTGTAAGATTTATGGATTTATATCTGCAGGTCAAACAAAAAAAGATTACACTTATGCTAGAAAGCCAAAAACTAATGATATTCTATGTGTTTATCAAAGTAAGATTGGTTTTGTAGGTATTGGTACAGTTCGAAGAACGGCGGTTCCTATTCGTCAATTTCTCTATGATGATGAAAATAGCTTAAGAAATAAACCAGGCATAATTATGGGAGATAGGCGCAATCACGGTTTATTTCACCTAGAAGAAGATCCTATTTTATGTGAACAGGTTTTAAAGGTAGATTGGAAAGTAATAGACAAAAATCCTTTATGGATGAGTAAAAATGAAGAAGGATATTTTTCTCAAATAGCAACTTGTGTATCTTTAAATAGTGAGCACTCGACACTCCTTCGAATACAATCTCACTTTGAAGTCACATTTATTTTGAATAATTCTTAATTTTTTTTTGCGCATGTGGTCTGTCAGAATCTCCCCTGCCATATAATTCTAAAGGACTGTGTCCGAAATTAGTAAACGAAATGTCTAATTTGCAAACAAAACCCACTACACCCTCGCATATAAAAAGGAGCCCTTCAGCTCCTTTTTTATTTCATCTATTCAAACAAAGCGGCTTGTGCGCCTTCTTCTACTGGCTTGTCCCATTCCATTTCTACCGTTTTGCTGTAGTCTGTAAGCTTGGCGCCTACTGCCTTCCAGCCCATTACTTCTACCATCTTGGCCACTTTGAATTTGGCTTTTGATACTTGGGTACCTCTTCCCGTTTGTACCTTCAAGATGGGGTTTTCATCTGTGGTAACCGCTTCTAATCGGTTGTCTTTCCCTTCTTTGATGAAGAAAAATTTACTGTGCAAGGTGCTGGTTTCTATTTTGAATCGTTTGATATTGTATTGCAGTTTTTCGTTGTCGAGATAAACGGCTGTGATCACTTTTTCGGGAAGGAACTTTTCGATGAGCAATATTTTTTCTACATCAAATCGTTGGGTGAGTTCCTGGTCTACTATTTCGTAATTACCATCGTTGTAAACCAGCAAGAGCCTGTCCTCCGCATCAAATTTACCCAAGTATTCTCCTTTTTCATCTGCATTGAGGCGGCCGAATTTATTATCAAACCATAGCTTTTTGGCATCCAACGTAGAGCGCCCAGCTTCTTTAAATTTCACCGACTTAATGGGATACTTGCTTACCTGGTTGCCAATGCTGCTTCGGCCTTTGATCTCCAGTTCCTCAAAATAAAACTCTAGTTCTTTTTTCTTAGCGCTGCAATTTGGACTTAAAATGATCTTCACCACTTCTGCTTCGCCGTTTGCATTGGCCGAAAAATAATGTACCCTACTTTTCTCCGAACCTTTGCTGAGGTCATATTCTTTTTCGCGGGTAATGCCTGTTACGTTAAAACGTTTAGCATAACTCACGCCGGTTTTACCATCCATATAAATCATATTGTAAGTGGTGCGTTCGTCATTCTTTTGAAACACCGCTACATGGATGATGTCTTTGCCTATAAAAGTTTTATCACTCACCTTTACCACTTTCATAATACCGCCCTTGGTGAAGGCAATCACATCGTCTAGTTCAGATACTTCTGTGATCAATTCGTCTTTTTTGAGTCCGGTACCCACAAACCCATCTGCGTAATTCACATATAGTTTGATGTTGGCAATGGCAACAGTTTTAGCTTGTATCACGTCGAACTGCTTGATCTCTGTTTTGCGCTCCCTACCCTTGCCGTATTTTTTTAGCAAGTTTTCGTAGTAAGCAACAGCATAATCTGTAAGGTGATCCAGATCGTACAATACCTGTTGGATATCTGCCTCTAAGGCTTTGATCTGTTCGTTGAGCTGATCGATATCGAGGCGGTAAATTCTTCGTACAGGCTTTTCCGTTAGTTTAACAATGTCTTCCCGACTAATATCTCTTTTGAGTAATTTTTTAAATGGACCAAAGGCTTTGTCGATGGCTTCCAGCACTTTGTCCCATGTTTCGTGCTTTTTCTCCAGCTCCTTGTATATCTTTTCTTCAAAGAATATTTTTTCCAATGAAGTGTAATGCCATTTTTCCTGCAACTCACTCAACTTGATTTCCAATTCTCGTTTCAGCAGGTGCTTTGTATTGTCTGCCGAAGCCCTCAACAACTCTGGAACGCCCAGAAACTGGGGTTTTTTATCAACAATTACACAGGCATTGGGCGAAATACCCACTTCACAATCTGTAAATGCATACAAGGCATCAATGGTGATATCTGGTGATATACCCGGTGCCAGTTCTACAAAAATTTCAACATCCGCAGCCGTGTGATCGGTTACTTTTTTTATTTTGATCTTACCCTGGTCGTTGGCTTTTACGATGCTTTCCATGAGCTGACTGGTGGTAACGCCAAAAGGAACACTTTTAATGATGAGCGTTTTTTTATCTTGCTCTTCAATGATGGCACGCACCCTTATTTTTCCTCCACGTCTGCCTTCGTTGTAGGCAGCGGCATCCATGGTACCACCTGTTTGGAAGTCGGGATAAATTTCAAACTTTTTTCCTTTCAGGTATTTGATAGATGCGTCTATCAGTTCACAGAAATTATGCGGTAGTATTTTGGTAGCCAAACCCACTGCAATACCCTCTGCCCCCTGTGCCAATAGCATCGGAAACTTCATGGGTAAGGTTACCGGTTCGTTTTTGCGACCATCGTAACTCAGTTGCCAATCGGTAGTTTTGGCATTGAAGGCCACATCCAATGCAAACTTGCTCAGCCTGGCTTCAATGTAACGAGGTGCAGCGGCATCATCCCCCGTTCTCACATCGCCCCAATTACCCTGTGTATCAATCAATAGATCTTTCTGCCCCATGTTTACCAAGGCATCACCGATACTGGCATCACCATGGGGATGGTACTGCATGCTTTGCCCAATGATGTTGGCTACTTTGTTGTATCGGCCATCATCCATTTCTTTCATAGAATGTAGGATGCGGCGCTGCACTGGTTTCATACCATCTTCAATGGCAGGAACGGCACGTTCTAAAATCACATAACTGGCATAGTCGAGAAACCAGTTTTTATACTGCCCACTTACACCAGTATCACTATGGGCATACTCTTCTTTTTTTGCTTTCATATCTATTTAAACGCTTCTAATCGGCTGTTTTTATGCTTACAACTGTTGTATGCTCTTATTTATATTTCATACAATTCCAAAGGTTGGCCATTGGGGTCATAAAAGAAACAGAATTTTTTATAGGTAAACTCATCTGTTCTAATGCCTTGCACATCTACATTTTTATCTACTAATTCCTGCACAGCTGTTTCCAAATTTTCTACCGCAAAAGCCAGGTGCCGTAGCCCTTTTGCTTCGGGGAAGGAAGCCCGTTCTTTGTAATCTTTAAAAGAAAACAATTCTATTTGGTATTGTCCGTTGATGGCAAGGTCTAATTTGTAGGATTGTCTTTCTGCTCTGTACACTTCACTCAACACCGTAAAACCCAACACTTCTGTATAGAAGTTTTTACTTTTTTCATAATCATCGGTTAAGATGGCCACATGGTGAATAGAATGTATGTTCATGCAGTTATGCTCTTTCGTAATGTAAATAATACTTTATACTTTCCATTTAATTTCAAAATCTTTCATGGCTTCTACTTTGCCTTGCACATCAAACACATCTTGTGCAATCATCACTTTCAAACGCCAAAGCAGGTAGGCGTCACCGGTTGTTTGTTTGCCCTTGCTCAAACACTGGTGAATAATTTTAGATGCTTTTTGCCAGTCTGCTGTTACAAATTTTTTCAACTCTGTATCATAAAAATCATAGTCTTGCTGAATCAATTTTTTTCCTCCTTCCAGCAAACGAACACCTTTGCTTTCGTTGCACAATTTTGACCACTCATCCGGATCTACTTCGAACTCACTCAAAGTAATTTCTCTGGCTAGCTTCTTTGCTTTCAAAAATTCTTTGGCTGGAATCTCCCACAACCAGTTGGGATAAAATATTTGACCCTTGTCATTAAAAAAAGGTAGGTTATTCAAATACAAGATCTGCACCCTACCCTGAAATTCTTTCATATAATGCATTAGCCAATAATAGCCACTTACATCGTGCTTGTTTTGCGCCGCCCATATCCAAACTTGTTCTGCTTCGTTTCTACGCAAAGTGCCTACCAATTCTGCAATGATTTTGTAATCATCTACAGCATCTGTTTCAGCCTTGCCTGCATAATCGCCGCCTGCCAACACTTCCTGCCACCAGACACGCCTGGCTTGAATGCCTTCGCCAACATAACAATTATCTAAAGGACCCACTGCATAATCATCTCTGATGAGGACCACTTCGCCATTTAAAGAACCAGTTTCATCTAAAGCGATGGCCTCGTTCAATACTTTTACATCTGGTTCGTTAAAAACAATATGTATCATGTGAATATTAAAAATATTTAGTCT